>JADGOA010000478.1 GCA_017883215.1 Thermoanaerobaculia bacterium
GCGTCCTCGACGTCGGCACCGGCGTGCGGAAGCTGCTCTTCACGTTGTGCCTCAGCGAGACCCGGCCGCAACGGATCGTCGTAGTCGACGCTTTCGATTGCGGCCGCCGCCCGGGGGAGATATTCGAGCTCGATCCTTCCGCCATCCCTGTGGTCAAGCTGGACGACTTCTCGCTTCACCACGTTCCCACATCGAACCTTCTTCGCGA
Organism: Thermoanaerobaculia bacterium; assembly: GCA_017883215.1. Lineage (GTDB taxonomy): Bacteria > Acidobacteriota > Thermoanaerobaculia > Gp7-AA8 > Gp7-AA8 > JAJXWV01. The sequence goes on from JADGOA010000478.1 coordinate 209, forward strand.
TCTGCAGGAACATTGCCGGGTAGAAGTGCGCGTTCTGGCCTGCCAGACCGCTCCGCTGCCGGCCGAAGTGTCACCCGGTCTGTCGCCAGAAGTCGCCGAGGCCGTACACCGAGCGGCGGAAATCCTCATTCGCGACTACTTCCCGCTCTCGGAGCCGGCAGCCGCTGTGATGCAGCGATAGCGCGCGTGGCTTGTTCGCCGCCCGGCCCAGCCACGCCGCGGTGAGGAAACAGCCTCAGTCGGGATTCGTCGCCCAGACCGACATCTCCGGGACGAAGCCGCGATCGTCCATCTCCAGCATGGAGACGATGGCGTGGGCGATCTCGAGGGGGCGCAATTTGCGGTCGCTGAACTTCTGCTCGCGCGACGCGGCGGCGAAAAACTGCGTCTGCACTTCGCTCGGGTTGATCTGCATGACCCGAACGTTGTGCTTGCGAAGCTCGGCGCGCCAGCACTCCGTCATCCCCGCGAGCGCGAACTTGCTCGAGGCGTACGCCGTCCCCCCGGCGAAGCCACGCTGCCCGGCTGTGGAGACGACGTTGACGATGTTGCCGTACGACTGCCGGACGAAATGGCGCGCCGATTCCCTCGCCACGAGCATCGCTCCGAAGACGTTCGTGGCGTAAACGCGCTGCATCTCCTCGAGCGTGGTCTCGACCAGCGGCGCGAAGTGGCCGAAGCCGGCGTTGTTGATGAGAACGTTGTAGTCGCCGAAGCGGTCGACGATCATGCCGACCATCTCCACCACGTCGGATTCCACGCTGACGTCCGCCTGGATGGGGACCGCACCGATGTTGTCGGCGATCCGCTGCAACTTCTCACCGTCACGGCCGCAGATCGCGACCGCCGCTCCGCGCAATCGCAGCTGGCTCGCGGTCTCCAGTCCGATGCCCGAGCTTCCGCCAGTGACCAGTACCTTCGCGTAATCGATCTGCATCCACCTATTTTGGACCATTCTTCGGCGGTCTGCAGTGGACGGCACGCGGTGGGCAGTGCGCAGGAGCACGGTGCGACCGGATGGCAGCGTCCAATCACCACAGCGTTCCCTGCGCACTGCCCACTGCCCACTGCGCACTCACGACGACGTCTTTCGCCCCCTTCGGGCTTGCATCCGATGCAATTTGGACAGCTCAAGGATCAGCTCTGATTCGGAAGTGAGCAGATGAGCAGCGGTTGATCACGACCTCTGCGGCATTTCTCAACACCCCTGTTGAAATTCTCTGCTGAGAAACGCAACAGCACGGGCCAAAGAAAATCTGCTGATTTCGCGTTAGTCGAGCGTCGTCAACAACTTGACGTTCATGCCAGAGGGCGGCATTTGCCTTGCGATTGGTAGAGGCCAGATGCGGTCCTGAAATGAGAGGGCCGCGAATGAAAAGGGAGGCCCACAATGATCGCACTTCTCGTCGCTCTCACCTTCTTAGTGGCAGTCCTCATGGACCATCTCATCAACCGCCAGCCGCTCATCCTCGCCGAGTCAGTGCAGGACCACACCTCGCCGCGGCCGCGTCTCGTGCCTTCGGTCATCGCAGGATTCGCTGTCCCGGACAACCTCCGCTATCACCCCGGCCACACCTGGGCCGTGTCGGAGTCGCCCGACCGCGTGCGCGTCGGCATCGATGATTTCGCGGCGAAGGTTGCCGGTGACGTGGTGAAGATCGAGATCCCCGAACGCGGCCAGTGGATCCGCCAGGGACAGAAGATCATCTCCCTCAAGCGCGACGGCCGTGAGCTCGATCTGGTCTCCCCCATCGAAGGCACGATCGTGGACATCAACGAAGCGGCGCTGAAAGATCCCAGAATCGCGCGGAACGACCCCTACGGCGAGGGCTGGCTCATCGCTGTCAATGCTCCCGACGCGAAGACGAACTTCCGCAACCTCCTCGGCGGCAGCATCGCCCGCAAGTGGATGGACGACGCCGCGGCGCGGCTCCGCAGCTTCGCCCCCATGCCCGCAGGCGCGATGGCACAGGACGGCGGCATGGCAGCGGACAGCCTGATCAACACTCTGCCGAAGGAAGAGTGGGAGAAAGTCGAGAAAGAGCTCTTCCTGATCTGACCAGGGGAACACCGGCGGCCAGCCGGTGGTAGCAGACGCGAACGGGCCGGCGATGAGCCGGCCCGTTCTGTTTCTGCGGTCCGGTGAGCGAAATGACTGGCCAAGCCTGTCATCCCGAGCTGCCGAAGCCGCGGAGCGGCGGAGGACAGTGAGGGATCCCCCGCAATCCCTGGTTCTCCATGGTTGGCGGGGGATTCCTCGCCGCGCTCCACCCCTCCGGGGTTCCGCCGGCTCGGAATGACAGTGTCA
>JADGOA010000479.1 GCA_017883215.1 Thermoanaerobaculia bacterium
TCTGGATGATGGTGCCGGCCGCGGCCGTCGACGACGGGCTGGCAGAACTGCTCCCCCTGCTGAAGACCGGCGATATCGTCGTTGACGGCGGCAATTCGCACTACGTCGACGACATTCGGCGCGCGGCCTCACTGAAGGACAAGGGTATCCATCACGTCGACGTAGGTACGAGCGGCGGCGTGTGGGGGCTCGATCAAGGCTACTGCCTGATGATCGGCGGCGAGCATGACATCGTTCAGCACCTCGATCCGATCTTTGTGGCGCTCGCCCCGGGTGTAGACGCGGCACCACCAACGCCCGGTCGAGAGAAGATCGGCGGCACCGCCGATCAGGGATATCTTCACTGCGGGCCCAACGGTGCCGGTCACTTCGTCAAGATGGTACACAACGGCATCGAGTACGGATTGATGGCGGCTTACGCAGAGGGCCTGAACGTCCTTCGAAACGCCGATGTCGGCAAACGGCAAGCGGTGAGCGACGCCGAGACGACGCTGCTGCGACATCCAGAGGAATACCAGTACGAGCTGAACCTACCCGACATCGCCGAGGTCTGGCGGAGGGGTACCGTCATTCGTTCCTGGCTCCTCGACCTCATCGCCATCCCGCTGCTCAAGAGCCCGGACCTCGAGGGCTACAGCGGTCGCGTTTCGGACTCGGGCGAGGGACGGTGGACGATTGCTGCCGCGATCGACGAGGCGGTTCCGACGCCGGTCCTCAGCGCCGCCCTGTACGAGCGATTCAGTTCCCGCGGCAATGCGGACTTCGCCGACAAACTATTGTCGGCGATGCGATTCGAGTTCGGCGGTCACCTGGAACGAGATCCCAACGACGGAAACGGGGGAACGGGATGACATCCGGTTCTGACGCGCTGGTTCTCTTTGGCGCAACGGGGGACCTGGCGTTCAAGCAGATCTTCCCGGCGCTCCAGGCGATGACGCAGCACGGTCACCTGGACGTGCCGGTCATTGGCGTGGCGAGGCCCGCGTGGAATGACGATCAGCTCCGAGCTCGTGCCCGGGAGAGCCTGGAACAGCACGGCGGTGTGGACGAAGAAGCCTTCGCGACACTTTCGGCGCGCTTGAAGTACGTTGCAGGCGATTACGGTGACGCAACAACCTACGCGCATCTGCGTCTCGCGCTGGGCAAAGCGAGGTGCCCGCTGCACTACCTCGCGATCCCGCCGGCTCTGTTCGAAACGGTGGTCGAGGGGCTGGCGAAATCTGGCTGCGCGAAAAGCGCCCGCGTCGTCGTCGAGAAGCCGTTCGGACGCGATCTTGCGTCAGCGCAGGAGCTTAACCGCATTCTCGGCCGATTCTTCCCGGAGCCGGCTGTCTTCCGAATCGATCACTTTCTGGGCAAAGAGCCGGTGCAGAATCTCCTCTACTTTCGCTTTGCCAACTCCTTCCTCGAGCCGATCTGGAACCGCAACTACGTCGAGAGCGTGCAGATCACGATGGCTGAAAGCTTCGGGACGGCCGGGCGCGGGAGTCTCTACGATCAAACGGGTGCCATCCGGGACGTTATTCAGAATCACCTGTTGCAGGTCATTGCTCTGCTCGCGATCGAGGCCCCGGCCGGCAACAGTCTCGACGCGACGCGCGAAGAGAAAGAGCGCCTCTTCAAGGCGATGCGACCGCTGGCCCCACCGGACGTCGTGCGAGGTCAATTTCGCGGGTATCGTGACGAGGACGGTGTCGCCCGGGACTCGAACGTGGAGACATTTGCTGCGCTCCGGCTCCAGATCGACACCTGGCGATGGGCCGGCGTTCCGTTCTACATCCGGACCGGAAAGTGCCTGCCGGTGACTTCAACCGAGGTCATGGTCGCGCTGAAGCGTCCGCCGCTGGCCGTATTCGGCGAGACCGAGCCCGGCCAGTCAAACTATCTTCGCTTTCGTCTGAACCCGGACGTCCTGATCTCGCTTGGCGCGCGCGCCAAGCTGCCGGGGGAGGCGATCGTCGGCGAGGAAGTCGAACTCATCGCCCGCCAGCACGCGGGCGACGAGTTGAGCCCATATGAGCGGCTGCTCGGGGATGCGATGCGAGGCGACGGGACTCTGTTTGCCAGCGAGGCTAGCGTCGAGGCGGCGTGGCGAGTCGTAGATCCAGTCCTGAACGATCTCGGGCCGGTCCATGAGTACGAGCCGAATACCTGGGGCCCCCCTGAGGCCGACGCGATCATCGCCGGCGAAGCGGCCTGGCACAATCCCAGTGTGAGTGATGTCCAGCCATGACGCTGCCACACCCGATCGTCTTCCTCTTGGACGTCGACAACACCCTGCTCGACAACGATGCGTTCGAGCGGGACCTGCGGTCCCACCTCGAACAAGAGTTGGGGGCGGAGCGACAGGCGCGTTACGAGGAGATCCTCGAGGAGTTGCGCGCGGAACTCGGCTACGCCGATTACCTCGGCGCGCTCCAGCACCTCCGGATTGAGAACCTGCGCGACCCGCGCCTGCTGGAGATCTCGTCATTCCTCTTGGACTATCCTTTTGCCGAACGGCTCTATC
>JADGOA010000480.1 GCA_017883215.1 Thermoanaerobaculia bacterium
TGGAGGAGCGGGCGCGCCCGCTTCGCCTCGAGGAGCGCATCCACGATCGCGGGATGATAGAGGAAGGGGTTCTCGATGAAGATCGAACGTTCCGCGGCAAGGATGCGGTCGCGGAAGGTCTCGCGGATCTCGTTGGTCCGCGAGCTCGGTTCGTTCTTGATCACCCGCGCGGACCGGACGCGTATGCCGCGCGGCGCTGCCGGGATCACGGCGTCGAGAGGCCGGAAGTCCGCTCCTCCGCCAAGCCGCCAGCGCTCGCGGAAGACCCTGTCCAGGTCGCACACGATCGATCCCTCGAACCGAGCGAGGCCGTCGTGCCACTTCCACCAGGGCTCCGGTTGACCCGCTTTCCGCGCGGCGGTGGCCTCGTCGCGCGCGTCCCTGGCCGGATCGAAGGGCACGCGATACTGGTACTGCGCGCCGAAGTTCGCGGAGCCGCAGTAGGCGACGCGGCCGTCGATGGTCACGATCTTCCGGTGATCGACGTGGAGTGCGTTGACCTTCACGGCCCTCCTGATCTCAGCGGCGAGCGTGTCGAGCTCGGGCTCTCCTGTCTCGACAATCTTGCCGTAGTCGATCTCCGTATCGACGACGGCGACGCCGGCGTCCGCGAGGCGCTGACGCATCTTCGAGACATCGGTTGGATCACGGGCGAAGCTCGGATCCTCCTTCATCATCTCCTTCTCGCCGGTGCCGAAGGGGTCCCCCATATCGGTCTTCTCAACGTTGAGCAGTACACGGACGGCGACGCCCGCGCGCGCTTTCGCCTCGAGGACGCCCGAGATCGCCTCGCCGACCGGGTCGTCGAAGAAAAGAAAGATGCTGATGTGGATGGCTTGCGTCGCGGACTCGAGGTCCTGGAGAAGGACGGGGAGGAGTCGATTGCCGTCCACGAGGTTCTCGACGAAATTCACGCGCAAAGATTAGCGCACCGGACGCAGACACCGAGCAGTCTGCCGCAGCTGGAACTCAACTACGTGATCTTTCCCGATGTGCAACTCCACGTGATTGCGCGGTCTGTCGCCTCTCACGGCCGCGACCAGCACGATCTGCAGCAGGCCGCACCAGCCACTCGAGTCACCCTGACGCCTTTAGCGCCGCCAACTGTCGCGCTCACCCGCTTGCGAAGCGCAGCGCAGCAAAGGCAAGTGCGGCGAGCTCCGTGGACGGGTGGCGGCAAGCTTCGTCATCCCGAAGGTTCGGCGCGGCGCCGTCACGCAGCGGCGATCGCGTCGAGCCCCGTCACCTCCGGCCGCGATCGCGCGAGCATGTGTGCGCGAATCACAACCACCACGAGGGCGCTCCACGACGCGACCGCAGCGGCGACGGAGCCGATGAGCAGGGGCGCAGTCGCGCCTGCGGAGACCATGGCCGCGTTGAGCGCGCTTTCCGCGACGAAAAGAGCGCCGAAGAGCACAGCACACCGGCGGGTGGCGGAGTCGGCCACGCCGCCGCGAATGGCGCTGGCTACGAGAGTTGCCGCGAGCAGTGCCGCGACCGTGGCGAGCACCTGTCTCGGCGTGTATTGCCATGACGCGTCGGCGACAGAAGACCACGTCCCGAGGTGCAGCGGGCCGCCGACGCAGCGCATGACGGAGCCGCGCGCCACGAAGATGCCGCTGACGATCACGGCGAAGAACGAAGCGAGCGTGGCGAGCGAGATCGTCGGCAGCACGGAGCGGCGAGCCGCGCGCGGTTCGTTCACCGGCCGCGAATGTCGCACCGATGCGATCACGGCTGTGGCGATGATCAGCGAGAGCGCGATGAGCGCCGATCCGAGGTCGATGGAGGCGAGCAGCGGCGTCAGGCCGGTGAGGACCGCGAACGCGCCGAACACCCCCGCCGCCACGATGAAAACGATTGCGATCAGGGGAAGGATGCGCAGCGCGAGGCCGCTCTCTTTTCGCCGCCATCCCGCCACAGCGGCGGCTCCGACGAGGCAAGCCGTCAGGAGCGCGATGGCTCGATGCGTGTACTCGAGGATCGAGTTCATCTGCAGAGGCGGAACCAGCCGGCCGTGGCACCGCGGCCAGTCCGGACACCCTCCACTCGCATTGGTCGAGCAGACCACGCCCCCCATCGCGATCAGCAGAGCCGCCGCCGCGGCCGTGGCGACGAGCAGATTCCGGTGTGCCCGCGAGACGTGAACCCGTTCGTCGGCCATGTTCTGTACTCCTGTTTCGGCGTCGTTCCGGGGGTGGGCGATGAGAGCGCTCGGGCTATTCAAGCGAATTCGGCCGGCATCGTGCAACCGTTCTAACTCTCCGAGCAACACGTCCGGCGAGCGCGTCATCCTGCCGAAGGTGCGGGAGGCGGCGCGCGAAACGCACCGCGGGTGAGGAGTGTATGCGCTAACTCAAACGCTCCGCCTCGGAGCAGAGTCACGACCTGGGTCCCCTCGCCCCGCGGCGCGACACGGTCAATCACGCTGTACGAACGTCCGCGGGGCGAGGGGAGGCAAGGGGAGTGGGGTACCGAAACCCCCGCTCGTTTCTTTGCGATGCCGTG
>JADGOA010000481.1 GCA_017883215.1 Thermoanaerobaculia bacterium
GCGCCTTGGTGCGAGCCGCCGCCGCGCGTTAACCTTCCCGAGTTCGGTCCGGCGTGGCGTCCGTCACCTGGTCCTCCGCTCTCTTTCGACGGTCGATGGACCTCCCGTTCTCGAAGAATTTTCGCCGCCGGCATCCCAAGCTCTCGCGCGGACTCGGCGTTGGTCTCGTCTTCGGCACCGCGTTCGTCACCGGGTTCGGCTACGCGAGCTGGGCCCTCGTGTGTCGGGCGGGCGCCTGCCCGTCGGTCGACGTCCTCGACGAGTACCAACCGCGACAGACCTCGAAGCTGTACGCCGCGGACGGCCGATTCATCGCCGAGCTCGGCCTCGAGCGCCGCACGCTCCTCAAGATCGATCAGATCCCGCCTCTGCTTCGGAATGCGTTCGTTCTCACCGAGGACAAGCGTTTCTACAGCCACAAAGGCGTGGACTTCATACGCATCCCGGGCGCGATCTACGCCGACCTCAAGAAGCGCAGCTTCGCCGAGGGCTTCTCGACGATCACCATGCAGCTCGCGCGCAATATCTTTCCGGAGCGTCTCTCGCGAGAGAAGTCGCTCGTGCGAAAGCTGAAGGAGGCGAAGGTTGCCCGCGCCATCGAAGCGAAGTACTCGAAGGACAAGATCCTCGAGCTCTACCTGAATCAGATCTCGCTCGGCAACGGCTCGTTCGGGGTCGAGACGGCGGCGCAGCGGTATTTCGGCAAATCGGCGAAGGACCTCAATCTGGCGGAAGCCGCGACGCTGGCCGGGTTGCCGAAAGCGCCCGAGCGGTACAACCCGCGGCGCTTTCCCGAGCGCGCGATTCAGCGGCGCAACACGGTCATCGAGATCATGCGCTCCGAGGGCGGAATCAGCGACGCCGACGCGAGCCTGGCAAGCGCGTATCCGCTTCAGCTCGCACGCAAGTCCGAAGCGGGAGACGTCGCGCCCTACTTCGTCGAGCTGGTGCGCCAGCAACTCGAGAATCAGTTCGGGCAACGGCTCTACGAGCAGGGACTCAAGGTCTTCACCACGCTCGACGTCGATCTCCAGTCCGCGGCCGAGCGTGCGCTCGAGAATCAGCTGAAGCGAATCGAGTCGGGCAGCTACGGCGCCTACAGCCATCCGTCGTTCGAGTCGTATCTCTCGCGGGCCTCGGAGCGTGTGGGCGAGGCCGCAGCGGCGAACTCGCCCTATCTCCAGGGTGCGTTCATCGCGATGGATCCGCGTACCGGCGCAATTCGCGCGCTCGTCGGCGGACGGGATTTCGACGACTCCAAGTTCAATCGCGCCACGCAGGCACTGCGTCAGCCTGGCTCCACCTTCAAGCCCGTCGTCTACGCTGACGCGATTCAGAATGGACGTCCCCCCTCCTACATCGTCGACGATTCTCCGGTCACGGTGCCGCAGGGCAATGGATCCAACTGGACGCCGCAGAACTACGACGGAAAGTTCGAAGGTCCGATGCCGATGCGTCGCGGACTCTATCAATCCCGCAACATCATCGCGATCAAGGGCGGCATGGAACTCGGCACGCAGAGCGTCATCGACATGGCGCGCAAGTTCGGCATCACGACTCCCATCCCGCCCTATCCGTCGATCAACATCGGTGCCGCGGACGTGTACCCGATCGAGATGATCGCGGCATACTCTGCATTCGCGACGCTGGGTACTCGCGCCAGTCCGATTCCCATCGTTCGCGTCGAGAACGCGAAAGGCGATATCCTCTGGGAGCCGGCAGCGAACCGTGCGCCCGTGATGTCGCCGGAAGAGGCGTGGCTGATGGTCAGCATGATGAAGGACGTCGTGCGCAGGGGGACCGCCGCCGCCTCCGTCGGGAGCCAGTTCAGCTATCCCGCCGGTGGAAAGACGGGAACGACGAATGACGGCGCCGACGTCTGGTTCATCGGCTACACCTCCGATCTCGTCGCCGGCGTGTGGATGGGGCTCGACAAGCCCGCGAAGATCAAGGGCAATGCGCAGGGAGGCGCGCTCGCCGCTCCCGCATGGACCGCGTTCATGCGCGAGGTCTACCGCCGCAAGCCTGCTCCGCCGGACTGGCCGCGGCCGGAAGGCATCGTCGTTCGCGACATCGATCCGGCCACCGGCCTGTTGGCCGGCGCAGGATGCTCGGGCAGCGTCAGTGAGTACTTCATCGCGGGAACCGATCCCACGCAGACGTGCGTTCCTACCGGCTACGGCGCGCCTCCCGACACGACCGGCGCCCGAATCGATACGTCGTTCGGATTTCCGCCGGTCGGATCACCGCCGCCGCGCCGTGCGCCTGGGGCGACGCCGTTCCCGGACGCGACTCGCCCGCGGATGTCCGACTCGACGGTGTTCTCGCGTCCGTCTCGCGTAACGCCGGGAGCGATGATCACGCCCGGTTCGACGCCAGTGCCGCGAGCCTCGATTCCGACGCGCAACTCGATCAGCGACTCCCTGCGTTTGCCGAGCGACACCTCTCGCCCGCGCCCCGATATGACGCGTGCTCCGCGCGGCACGACCAACCCATTCAATATC
>JADGOA010000482.1 GCA_017883215.1 Thermoanaerobaculia bacterium
CGGCACGCTGGAGCACGCCCAGCAGACCTGTCCGCCGAAGGCTCCAGGCCGCAGGGGGATCGCGGCGCGCGAATCGTCGCACACGACGAAGCTCTATGATCGCACATCAGACCAAATCTCCTCGACGAGATCGAACAGATCGCGATCTAATCGGCACGCCATCCATCGTGGGGTTCGCCATCGCCTGCTCGGAGATCTCGCGCCCGGCGATAGGAACAACCATGGTCAGGCTCTTGCCGGATTACTGCATGTGCCAGACCACACCGATCGCTCCAAGCATTCCTCGCGTGCGGGAGATCAAGGGTGCACGCGGGAGTGTTCATCTCGCAGTCGGGCGTACCTCAAGCTACTGCAGCGGCGAACGAGGTGAAGAGGTCGCCCGGCAACGGGTGATGAAGCCGCCACGTGACGGCCATAGGAAGATCCGACTCGTGCCGGACGTAGGTCGCAGGCCCGAGAAACCAGAACGCGCGCTCGTCGCTGCGCAGGCGGGCGAAGAGCATGATGGACGTACCGCGCTCAACATGCTGCTGGTAGCGGATGCCAGTTTCGCTGTCGGCTCGAGTCGTCGACTGGCTTTCCCAGTGAATCAGCTCCCGGCTCACAGCGTAGTCGCGATATCGCGTCGTCGGCGAGAACTGCCCACTCGTCTTGTCGAGGGTGAAGGCGAGCAGATCCGCGGCTCCATCTTTTGCCCAGTAGACTCCCGTTTGCCAGGGCGCGACCTTCGCAACATCCCCAACGCGAAACGCGGCCAGGATCTCGATGCGCGTGTAGCGGGCGTGCACTTGCAGTGGCACCTCTGGGTGGCTCTCAACCCGGCAGTGCACGTGATCGACTTGCTCGGCGAGCACATCGAGTAGCTCGATGAGTTCCGCCCGCACCTGGGGGTGCTCCCACAGCAGCGCACTTGCCGGCGCGAGCGTTGTCGCCTTATCGAGTGCTCGATCCGCCACCGAGGCCACGAGCATCCGGAGCAAGCGGCGCTGACGTTCGCTGATAGTGTCGAGCGCTGGCGGCATATCGGAAGCCAGCAAGCTGCGGTAGGCCTCGATTCGCTCCAGGTCGTCAACGTGAAGCAGCCGGCCGCAGGCTTTCCGGAGCACTTCCTCCTTCGGCCCCGCCACCTGCACGGCCGTGCCGGCTTCACCACAGAGGTCAGACCAACTCTTGGCGCCGGTGTACACGTCAGCAAGCTCGAGTCCCGTCTCCCGCAGGAAGCGGCTCAGAGTCACCTGTTTTCCGTTCCGCGAAAGCTGACGCAGCTCCTCGACCTTCGCCGCCCACTGAAACGGAATCGCATCCCGGAGGTTGGTCAGCACGATCTCGGCGGCGACCGAGTCGAGCTCCATGTGACAACCCGCCGGAAGAAACGGGAACCCGCGCTCGATCTGCTGCTCGAGGTCTTTACGGCTTCCGCCCAGGAGCGCTCGGAACCGCCGATCGAACCGGAACTCCGTCCGGTGACGGCCGACGAAGTCCAGCACCGTGCAGAAGTTCTTCCCGTGGCTAAGGCGCAGTCCCCGCCCCAGCTGTTGTAGGAAGAGCGTCGGGCTATCGGTTGGGCGCAGCAAGAGGAGCGTGTCAACGACAGGAACGTCGATGCCCTCGTTGAACAGATCTACCGAGAACACGGCGTTGACGCGTCCACTGGCCAGGCTCGCAAGCGCGTCTCGACGCTCTTTGGCCGGACTGTCGCCCCACACGGCCACCGCCGCGATCCCTGCCTCGTTGAAGACCCGAGCCATGAAGCGGGCATGGCCGACACTGACGCAGTACCCGAACGCGCGCATCCGTCGCGGATCGTCGACGCGCGCGAGGACCTCGTTCAGCACCTGTCGGGCCCAGACGTCGTTCGCTGTGTAGAGGTTCGAGAGCCCTTCGACGTCGTAACCGCGACCTCGGCGCCAGGGGACCGCGCGAAGGTCCAGCCCGTCGTGAATGCCGTAGTAGACGAACGGCGTGAGTCGGTGCTGGTCGATTGCGTCCCACAAACGCAGCTCAGCGGCAATTCGATTGTCGAACCAACCGAGCAGGGGCAGCCCATCGCTGCGTTCCGGTGTCGCCGTAAGCCCCAGCAGCTCCGTGGGCTCGATGTGGTCGAGCAGCGTTCTATAAGACGGCGCCGCTGCATGATGGAACTCATCCACGATCACGACGTCGAAGTGACGTGGATCAAGGTCTGCGAGGCCCGCGGCATTCAGGCTCTGGATCGATGCGAAGACGTGCTCGAACAGCCGCGGCCGCTGACCACCAACCCACCGCTCCCCAAAAGCGTGATCGCGCAGGCAGTGCCGAAAAGTCGCGAGGCTCTGGTCGAGGATTTCCTCGCGGTGCGCGACGAACAGCAGCCTGGAACGACGCAGCGACGGACGAAGGCGTGCGTAGTCGACGGCAGCCATCACCGTCTTGCCCGTGCCCGTCGCCGAGACCAGGAGGTTCCTGTGATGCCCACGCTTTCGGGAGAGAGCGATCTGCTCAAGCAGCCGCTCCTGAAACG
>JADGOA010000123.1 GCA_017883215.1 Thermoanaerobaculia bacterium
GGGGTATTCCGGGTAGCGGATAGCGGGTAGGGGGGTAATACGTGCTAGCTGAGGGCCCGTCTTGCTGTAGGGGCGCACAGCAGTGCGCCCGCTCTCCCGTTGAGAGTTGCGGGCGCGCTGCTGCGCGCCCCTACAGAATCAGCACTAAGTTCGCGCGGATTCCAACCGCTTCTCTCTAGCAGCACCCGCTGCCCGGCAGGTGTGTGTGCTCGGGGCCGGCGGGAAGCGGCACGAGCAAGACCGGCTCCCCCCGCATCGCCTGCAGCCACGCGCGTACTGACGAGATCAGGATCACGATCGCGCAGAGCATCAGCATGGTCGTCAGCACCGTATCGAGCAACCCGGCGAAGCGGTTGCTCGCCAGCATCCTCGGCGAGAGGAAGTTGTCGAAGATCGAGCGCCATCCGGCGTACAGCGTCGTCGAAGCAATGAAGGCCAGAGGGACCATCGTCGTCCACGCATACTTCGCCCGTCCGGAGTTGATGATCACGCTCGTCCCGATGCAGAGCGCAACCGAGGCCAGCAGCTGATTGGCGATCCCGAACATGGGCCAGATCTGCGAGATCGAGCCGGTGAGGATGAAGTACGACCATGCTGCCACCACCACGGAGGTGGCGATGAGGGTGCCGGGAATCCAGCTTGGGTTTTCGAACGGCTTCCAGACCCGGGCCAGGAACTCCTGAACCATGAACCGCGCCACCCGCGTGCCGGTGTCGATGGTCGTCAGGATGAACAGGGCCTCGAACATGATGGCGAAGTGGTACCAGTACGACATCAGGTGCCCGAGCATCGGCACGCCGGAGAAGATCTGGGCGAAGCCGATGGCCAGAGAGACCGCGCCCCCGGTGCGTCCGACCAGAGATTCGCCGACCAGCTTCGAGAACTCCTGCAGATGAACGGGGGAGAGGCCCAGCTTCGCAAAGGCCGTGGGAGGGACGTTGATGGCGTAGTAGTCGCCGGGGTAGAGCGCGCAGACGGCGATCAGCGCGACACAGCCGACGAGCCCTTCGCAGAGCATGGCCCCGTAGCCGATCATCCGTGCGTTGCTTTCCTTGTCGATCATCTTCGGAGTCGTCCCCGATCCGATGAGCGCGTGGAAGCCGGAGATCGCGCCGCAGGCGATGGTGATGAAGACGAAGGGGTAGAGCTTGCCCGGGATGATCGGACCGCCGCCGCTGACGTACTGCGAGAGTGCCGGAGCATGAATCTTCGGCGCGACGATGAACGTGCCAAGGATCAGCGCGGCGACGGTGCCGAGCTTCATGTATGACGAGAGGTAATCGCGCGGGCAGAGCAACATCCACACTGGCAGCACCGAGGCAATGAAGCCGTAGGCGGCGATCGCCAGCGTGATCTGCGGCCTGTCGAGGGTGAAGAGATTGCCGAGAGGCGTCCCCGGGACGAAGCGGCCGGCCACCACCGCTGCCAGGACGGCCAGCGCGCCGAAAATCGATCCGTTGCGGATCGCGTTCGCCGAGCCCGATTTGTGCAGGTAGAGACCGACGACGAGGGCGATCGGGATCGTCAGGAAGATCGTGAACGTTCCCCACGACGATTCGGCGAGCGCGTTCACGACCGCAATCCCCAGACCGGCCAGGGCGATGACGATGATGAAGAGGATGGCGATCATCGCCGTCGTCCCCGCCACCGGCCCGATCTCGCTGCGCGCGATCTCGGCGAGCGAGCGGCCTCCACGGCGAACCGAGGACACCAGGATCACGAAATCGTGCGTCGCGCCGGCAAAGACGACGCCGAACGCCAGCCAGAGCAGACCCGGCAGATAACCGAACTGCGCGGCCAGAACCGGTCCGATCAGTGGCCCTGCCCCCGAGATCGCGGCGAAGTGGTGGCCGAACAGCACCCACTTGTTCGTGGCCACATAGTTCTGCCCGTCAGCGAACCTGTGGGCAGGGGTCACCCGCGAATCGTCGAGGACCATGACCTTGGCGGTGAGAAACGCCGAGTAGTAGCGGTAGCCGATTGTGGTGACTGCCAGGAAGAACAGGAGAAGCGGGAGCGCATTCATCAGCAGGAGGTCTCTTTCGTGACGAAGGCGGAATTGTGCGACGTTTGGTGAGGGAATCTCAACAAGCGCTCGTTACCTGTTTCGATTCAACGACTTCTTTGACGTTTTTTTGGCGTGACAAACCCGATCAGCGACTTCGTCAGGCTTCATTCCCGCCCGCGCGCCACGGAGTGCCTCGGGACCGGCCACGTGAAAGGGACGATTCTCGCCGCACATGTGCAGTGGGTGAAAGAGAACCGGTCGGCCGATGAGTACATCCGATTCTGGGATCAGCTCACGCGGGAGGCGCGGATGTCGATCGGCATGGTTCTGCCGGTCAAGTGGTACGACTTCGGACATCTCATGGCCATCGATCACGCCATCCTGAATCTCTTCGGAGGAGGGTCGACATCGATCCTTCGCGATCTCGGAAGGCACTCGGCTCGGGTGAATCTGGGCGGTGCGTACAAGGCATACATCCGTCCTTCGATCCACGACTTCTTCCTCTCCTCGGCACGCCTCCACTCGCAGTTTCAGGATTTCGGTGTGGCCGCATATGCAGCGCGGAACGATTCGTCAGGCATCATGACCCACAGCCGGTACGACTCCTTCAGCCCGCTGTACTGCGCGAGCGCGACCGGTTTCTACCAGGAAGCGATCGTGCTGCACGGCGGCGCGAACGTCACGGTGACGGAAGCGATGTGCCAGTGCCGCGGCGACCACACCTGCTCGTTCGTGATGCGGTGGAGTTGACTCCTTCCCCTCGCCCAGTTGCTGAGTTGCTCAGTGACTCAGTTGCTCAGTGACTCAGTTCTGGTTGGGGGCAACTCCGGCCACTCCGTAACTCAGCAACTGAGCAACTGGCGGGCCGGGTGGCAACATATTCGTCTTGACAAATGTTTTCCCTGGGCATACATTCGCCTCAACGAATACGTTGGAGGTAAGAAATGTCCACGGATATCAAAGAAGCCGTCAAGGCTCACTACGCCGATGCAGCGCGACAGGTCCTGAGCGCGAAGACGGCGTCCTGCTGCGCGCCGGCACCGAAGTCGTCCTGCTGCTCCGCGGCGGATGCCGTCGACCCCATCAGCGTCAATCTCTACACGCCGGGCGAAACAGCAGGCATTCCTGAGGAGGCAGTCCTTGCCTCCCTCGGCTGCGGCAATCCCACCGCGCTCGCCGAGCTCCGCCCCGGAGAAGTCGTCCTCGACCTCGGTTCCGGCGGCGGGATCGACGTGCTCCTCTCGGCCCGCCGTGTCGGCCCTGCCGGCAAAGCCTACGGCCTCGACATGACCGACGAGATGCTCGAGCTCGCGCGTCAGAATCAGCGCAAGGCAGGGGTGACGAATGTCGAGTTCCTCAAAGGTGAGATCGAGAGCATCCCGCTGCCGGACAACTCCGTCGACGTGATCATCTCGAACTGCGTCATCAACCTCTCGGCGGACAAAGGGCGCGTTCTGGCCGAAGCGTTCCGCGTGCTGAAGCCGGGCGGTCGCTTCGCGGTGTCGGACATCGTCCGGCGGGGGGCGCTCGCGCCGGAGATTGCGCGCAGCATGGAGCTGTGGGCGGGCTGCGTGGCGGGAGCGCTCGAGGAGAACGAGTATCGAGACCTGCTGGCGGGAGCCGGTTTCCAGGAGGTGTCGATCGAAGCGACGCGGGTGTATCGAGCGGCCGACGCGCGGGCGTTTCTCGAGAGCATGGAGGGAGTCGACGTCGAGAAGTTGATCGCCGAGGCGGACGGCGCGTTCATGAGTGCCTTCGTCAGGGCAACGAAGTAGGAATCAGTCGGTAATGGAATGACGGTGCTCGGAGGCTCATCCTTCCGAGCACCGAGCACCGAGCACCGCCGCACCAGGAACCGTTCTTGCTCTGACTTCCGGCGAGGTCAGAGGTGCCGAAGTCAGCCGGACAGTGTTCCGTCCTCGTCGTCGAGGACGACGCAGCTATACGCCGCCTCGTGCGCATGGTGGTGCAGCGCGAGGGCTACCGCGTCGAAGCTGCGGCTGACGGCGTGGAAGCGGTCCTCAGGCTCGGCCTAACCGACTACGACGTGATCGTGCTCGACCTGATGATGCCCAATCTCGACGGCTTCGCCTTCATCGAGACCGTGAACGCCGCCGACCCGGCGCGCATGCGCAAGATCATCGTCACCAGCGCCGTTTCGCCTGCGGTCATCAACGAACGGATGAAGGGAGTTCCCTTCGATGTGATCCCGAAGCCGTTCGACGTCTACGAGCTGGCGCAGCGCGTTCGTGCCTGTGTCGAGGCGCAGCAGACGGCCGACTGAGACAGTTTCCGTGCGCGTGGCGCGAAGACGTCACGGAAAAAACTCCGCACGCCGGAGGCTTGCAGCCTGTCATCCCGAGCTGCCGAAGCCGCGGAGCGCCGGAGGACAGCGAGGGATCCTCCGCACTCCCGGGTCGGGCGGGGGATTCCTCGCCGCGCTGCACCCCTTCGGGGTTCCGCCGGCTCGGAATGACAGGCGTAAGTTAGCGCGTATGCCCTGGAGGGGTGCCGGAATCCTGCTGGTGTTTTCGTTTTTCGGCGTGATCACGTCCTTTGGTTCCGTGCGACAGCTGCACCTGTCGGGATTCGCATCGCTCATCGTTGCGGGATGGCTCTTTGCGGAACAGGTGTGGCGTTTCGTGAAGTTTCAGCAGGGGCCCGCGCCTTCGGTCCTCCGGTTCGTGGTGCGCCCGTTCCTGACCCGCTACCTCGCGTGATTCCGCACGAATCCGGAATCATGGGATTCCGGTGATTCTCCGCATGGAAGCCTCCATGCTTTCGTGGTACACGCTCAGACGATTTCGATCACCGGAGCTCAGCCATGACCCAAGCCCTCCTGCTGGAGCGGAAGACGCTCGACCGCTTCCGCGACCTCAAGCACATGATCGGCAACACGCCGCTGCTGGCGATCCACTTCCGCTACCGCGGTGGGCAGCGCGTGATCTACGCCAAAGCCGAGCACATGAACATGACCGGCAGCATCAAGGATCGGATGGCCTTCCACATCCTGCGCAAGGCCTACTCCGAGGGGGCGATTCAGCCGGGCGATATCATCGCTGAGGCCACCAGCGGCAACACCGGGATCTCCTTTGCGGCCATCGGCCGCGCGCTCGGGCACGAGGTCGTGATCTTCATGCCCGACTGGATGAGCCCGGAGCGCGTCTCGCTCATCCGCAGCCTCGGCGCGAGCATCGTTCCCGTCAGCCACGAGCAGGGGGGATTCATCGGCAGTATCCGCATGACCGAGGAGCTCGCTGCGCGTGAGCCGCGCGTCTTTCTGCCATGCCAGTTCTCCAACGCCGCGAACGTCGAAGCGCACGAGACGACCACCGGCCCGGAGATCTGGGGGCAGCTGTACTTCAATGCCCTGCGCCCCGATGCGTTTGTCGCAGGCGTCGGCACCGGCGGCACGATCATGGGCGTCGGCCGTTATCTCCGCCGGCAGAATCCGCAGGTGAAGGTTCACCCGGCGGAACCGGCGGAATCGCCGACGCTGTCGACCGGCTGCAAAGTGGGAAGCCATCGCATTCAGGGCATCTCCGACGAGTTCATCCCGGCAATTCTCGGGCTCGACGAGCTCGATCCCGTCCTCACCGTTCACGACGGTGACGCCATTCTGATGGCGCAGAAGCTGGCGCAGAAGCTGGGGCTGGCTGTCGGAATCTCGTCCGGCGCGAACTTCATCGCCGCGCTCATGGCGCAGGACCGCCTCGGCGAAGATGCGGTTGTCGTCACCGTGTTCGCCGATGACAACAAGAAGTACCTCAGTACCGATCTCCTGCGCGAGGAGCCGGTGAAGGACGGCTACTTCAGCCCCGAGATCGAGCTCGACCGCTACGAAGCGTTCAATCGCGTCTGTTACACCTGCCTCGATCCTGCGGACGAGGTAGTGCGGACGAGGTAGTGGCCGGTTTGCTGGTTACCGGCCGACAGTTTCCCCGCTCGCCATGAGGATCGGATACGGATCGACGGCTTCGCCTTTCCACCATTCGCGCGTCGGCGGGAGGTGCTCGATTCCGAAGTGGAGATGGGGCCGGTTCGGCGTGGCATTGCCGGTCGTGCCGACGTAGCCGAGGACTCGGCCGGCGGCGACGTGATCCGACTCGCGGAGGCCCGCCGCGTAAGCATTGAGGTGCGCGTAGTAGTAGACGGTCAGGCCCTCGTCATCGACGAGGTAGACGGTCAATCCTCCGGCCCCGCTTTGGTAGAGCTTCAGGACCGTGCCACTGACGGCGGCAATTGCGGGCGTGCCGCGCGGCGCCATGATGTCGATCGCGGCATGGCGATGGCCGCTTCGCGCAGCTCCAAACGAGTCGCGCAGTTCGGAACGCGCGACACCGACCACCGGGATCAGGAGCGCTGGAGAATGTCCCGCCGTCACGATTGCTCGCGGGACCGCGCCCCGTGCGTCCGGACGAACGGGATAGGCCGTCATGTGTTCGACCACGGCGCAGACGCCGAGGACGATGAACACCGCCGACCAGCCAAGATGAGCACGTCGAGTCACAGCAGTGAGAACAGGGATCGCTCAAAATAAGTTCGTTTCTGGGTTAGAACCGGACTCTTCCGGGTGGGGGCTTTGGAGTGCGGCGACCGCAGTCGCCGCTTTCTTCAGAACAAACGAAAAGCGGCGACTGCGGTCGCCGCACTCCAAAGCGCTTCGCGCCGGCGCGCATTGTTCTGGCTGCGCGCGATGAATGCGACGAGATGCGAGAGGCAATGACAGCGTTTCTGGAGGCGCGCGGCCGTGATCCGGACGTTCCGAACGATCGACGATTATCGAAGGAAGGGCGATGGCAACACGCAAGAAGCGGACGAACGATCGAACGACTCCGCCCGCTGAGGCGGCGGCACCGAACGGCGGAACGCCTCCGGGAGCGGACTCGCGGCGCAGCAAACGCGGGAAGACGACATCGGAGAAAACGAGTCGCGCCGCCGCCCCGCGGAAGAGCGCGGCACCTTCGGGCCGGCAGCGGCTCGAGGACGAGGCGCAGGCGGTCGGAGCCGATATCGTTCCGGCCGGAGTCATTTCGAGCGATGATGCACCCGTGAGCGGCGACAGGTCCGGGCGCGCGAAAGGGTCCGACGGATCCACCCGCAAGGCAGCGAGCGTCGAGGAGCAGCAGGCCGTGACCCCTATTGTCGAACAGGTTCCGCCGGCGAGCAGCCGCCGGCAGGCCGACCAAACCGAGCCGAAGGCGATCCGTAGCCATACGATCGACCAGATTGAGCCAGAGCTCGAGGCGCACGACCGCTCCACGCTCACCGACTGGGACCTGCATCTATTCAACGAAGGAACGCACCGGAAGCTGTGGGAAAAGCTCGGATCGCACATCGTTCCCGGCGGTGTTTCGTTCGCGGTGTGGGCGCCGAACGCTCGGAGCGTCAGCGTCGTCGGCGACTTCAACGGCTGGGACCCGCAGCGCAACTCGCTCGGGTCGCGCGATTCGTCGGGAATCTGGGAGGGGTTCATCCCCGGCATCGGGAAGGGAACGGTCTACAAGTACCACATCGTCTCGCGGCTCAATGATTTTCGGGTCGACAAGGCCGACCCGTACGCGATCCACGCAGAAACGCCGCCACGGACTGCATCGATCGTCTGGGACCTCGATTACGAGTGGAATGACAAGCAGTGGATGCAGACACGCCGCGCGCACGCGTCGCTCGCCGCCCCGATATCCATCTACGAAATTCACCTCGGGTCGTGGCAGCGGACCTATCAGGACGGCCGGTTCCGGCCGATGAGCTACCGAGAAATCGCCGCGCCTCTCGCCGAGTATCTGAAGAAAATGAACTTCACGCACGTGGAGCTGATGCCGGTGATGGAGCATCCGTTCTATGGTTCGTGGGGCTACCAGGTCACCGGCTACTTCGCTCCGACGAGCCGGTACGGCACGCCGCAGGATTTCAAATACCTCGTCGACGTGCTGCACCAGAACGGCATCGCCGTCATCCTCGACTGGGTGCCGTCGCACTTCCCCACCGACGAGTTCGGGCTTGCGTATTTCGACGGAACGCATCTCTACGAGCACGCCGACCCGCGCAAGGGATTTCACCCCGACTGGGGGTCGCTGATCTTCAACTACGGGCGCAACGAGGTGCGGGCCTTCCTGCTCAGTAACGCGCTCTACTGGCTCGACGAGTACCACGTCGACGGATTGCGCGTAGACGCCGTGGCCTCGATGCTCTACCTCGACTATTCGCGCAAGGCAGGGGAGTGGATCCCCAACGAGTTCGGTGGCCGCGAGAATGTGGATGCCATCTCGTTTCTGCGGCGCCTGAACGAGGACATCTACAGCGTCCATCCGGACGTTCAGGTCATCGCCGAGGAGTCGACGGCGTGGCCGATGGTCTCGCGCCCGACGTACATCGGCGGGCTGGGGTTCGGCCTGAAGTGGGACATGGGGTGGATGCACGACACGCTGCGGTACTTCTCGAAGGACCCAGTCCACCGGAAGTTCCACCACAACGACCTCACCTTCCGGATGATCTATGCGTTCACGGAGAACTTCGTGCTGTCGCTGTCGCACGACGAGGTCGTGCACGGGAAGGGCTCGCTGGTCGGGAAGATGCCGGGCGATGACTGGCAGAAGTTCGCCAACCTGCGGCTGCTGTTCGCCGACATGTACGCGCAGCCAGGCAAGAAGATGACCTTCATGGGAGGCGAGTTCGGCCAGTGGCGGGAGTGGAATCACGATGAAAGCCTGGATTGGAGCCTGCTCGACTCGTTTCCGCATGCCGCCGCTCAGCGGTGGGTCGAGGATCTGAACAGGGCCTATCGCGACATCCCTGCGCTTCACGAGCTCGACACGGATCCGACGGGATTCGAGTGGATCGACTGCTGCGACACTGAGAACAGCGTCCTCAGTCTCATGCGCCGGTCGAAGAGCCGCCCCGATGAGATCGTGGTCGTGGTGATGAACTTCACGCCGGTACCGCGGCACAACTATCAGGTCGGCCTGCCGCGCGCCGGCCACTGGCGCGAGATCCTCAATAGCGACGCGCCGCTCTATGGCGGAAGCGGACAGGGAAACCTCGGCGGAGTCGAAGCCATGCCGGTACCTCTGCACGGAAGAAAGTGGTCGGCCGCGCTCACTCTTCCCCCCCTGGCTGCTCTGTTTCTGAAGTCGGAACCCGACGACGAGGGCGTTGCGCCGGACGCAACGGGCGGCACCCAAGCCGCAGTCAGCCGCAGTTGAATGACCTACCACGCTGAGCCGCCAGCGACGAGCGCGCCCGTCGACGACACGCAGACACTCCTGTCTGTGCATCCCTCCCTGCCATAGACTTCGCCTCACATCTCCACAGCGATCGACAAAAGGATTCCTCTCCATGTGTGGTGTCATCGGCTACATCAGTGCGTCGAACCGTTCCGACCTCGGCATCATCACTGCGGAGCTTCTGAAGACTCTCGAATACCGGGGTTACGACTCGACCGGTGCCGCCATCCAGGGTGAGGACGGTTCGACCATCCTCCGAAAAGGCGTCGGTGCTCCGTCCATCATGGTCGAGCGGCTCGGCATCGTCGGACTGGCAGGCTCCATCATGTGCGGCCAGGTTCGATGGGCGACCTTTGGCTCGGTCGACGACCTC
>JADGOA010000124.1 GCA_017883215.1 Thermoanaerobaculia bacterium
GCGGCGAGGAATCCCCCGCCACCCCGGGAGTGCGGGGGATCCCTCGCTGTCCTTCGCCGCTCCGCGGCTTCGGCAGCTCGGGATGACAGACTTGGCGCGCGTGTCATCAGAAGCGTGAGCGAGGGATCTGGACGATGGGCGGCGCGCAGACCGTGCTGCAACCGCCCGTGCGCTACTCGATGTTTTGTAGTCTCGACGTGACCACGTATGCGTTTACTCGCGACCTCGCGACCTCGCGACCTCGTAACCCAGTAATGCCCACCCACCCCACCGCCCCCAAACCCGCATTCTCCAGCGCATTCCTGCGCGGCATCGCGCATTTCAACGCGCAGCAGTTCTGGGAAGCGCATGAAGCGTGGGAGGAGCTGTGGCTCGCGTCCGAATCCGACCTCGTCGAGTTTCTGCAGGGGATGATTCAGCTCGCGGCCGCCTATCACCACGTGCAGCGCGGCACGCTGCGGGGGGCGGTGCGGCTGTTCGACGCCTCCCTGCGGCGGCTCGATCCTTTTCCGCTCCGATTCTGCGAGATCGACCGCTCGCGTGCGGACGAGGCCGCACGCAGGCACCGGTCGTGGGCGGCCGGCCAGATCGCCGGGGAGGGCGCCGATTCACTCGCCATCTCGGAATATCCTGCGCTGGAGCTCTTGACAAGGAGTGAAGAGTTCGTTCCCCCTCGAAACCCCTGGTGATTTTCCGATGCACGCGTCGTGGATCAACGATACAATTCGGATACCCCATCGACACCTCACCGTCTTCGAGGAATCCATATGCAGGACATCGATCAGCGTGACCGCGAGCTGTTGAACGCTCTGCAGGGCGAGATTCCCCTGGCATCGACTCCCTTCGCCATCCTTGGACAGGCCATAGACATGTCCGAGAAGGAAGTCATCAAACGCACCGAGCGCCTGAAGCGAGAGGGCCTCGTTCGGCTCATCGCGGGGCAGTTCGACATGCACGCGCTCGGCTACCGCTCCTCTCTGGTGGCGGCGCGTGTGGCGCCCGATCACATCGACGAGGCCGCGGCCGTCGTGAACGCCCATCCCGGCGTCACTCAGAACTACCGCCGCAACCACGATTTCAACCTCTGGTTCACGATCGCGGTCGCTCCTTCGTCGAAGCTCGGTCTCGAAAAGACGATCGAGATCCTGGGCGACGAAGCGGACTGCGAAGTGGTGCGGGCGCTGCCGACAGTGAAGGCATTCAAATCGAGCAGCGGTGACCTTTCGGGAGAGGCGACTGCGGCCGCGCCACCGCTGACCCACCCCGAAATCGATTGCGTGCGGCTTCTGCAGCGCGATCTGCCGCTGCAGCCGCGGCCGTTCGATGTGCTGGCTCGCGCCAGCGGCATGGGGGCGGACGAGATCATCTCCATCGGCAGGTCGCTGCTGAAGCGCGGCTCCATGCGTCGCTTCGGTGCTCTGATTCAGCAGCGGAAGCCGGGGTTCTCCGCCAGCGCCATGGGTGTGTGGATCGTGCCGCCGGAAAAGGCAGACGAATTCGGCGTGAAGATGTCGCAGAACCGCGCCGTCTCGCACTGCTACCTCCGCCCCGTTTACGATGACTGGCCGTACAACCTCTACACGATCGTCCACGGTCGGTCCATCGACGAGTGCGAGTCGATCATCGATGATCTCGCCATCGACATAGGACTCGAGGAGAAGCGCGCGTTGTATCCGACCAAGGAGTACAAGAAGGCGCGGATCAGCTTCTTCTCGCCCGAGGCCGAGGAGTGGGAAGCATCGCGCGGCGGCACCCACGCAGCCAGCGCCGCTTCCTGAGCCCGACCCGCCGCCCCTGAGCGGCACCGCCGCGACGGCAGAAGTTTTTGACATCACGCGGATATCGCTCGTGTTGCCAAAATTCTGACGGGAAACCGCTTAGCAGCCAGGCGCGACTCGGAACGAACATCGAATTCACGCTCCTCCCAATGGAGGCATCGTGAAGGATTCACCCGAGCTCGACTTCATCGTGGAGTCCCTCGCCGAAGAGCGCGAGTATCCAAACGCGCAGCTGACGGGATGGGAGACGATCGTCTTCGAGCTCCAGGAGGACGAGGAGCCGCTGCCGTCGCGGTAAGCGCTACACGCGTGGTGGCCGAGTCACCGGGTCGCCAGGTCACCATGGCGACTTGGTGACCCGGTGACCCGGTCAGACGCTCCCTACTTCTGCTCGTCCGCCTTTTCCACTGCTGCTGTCGCAGCTTGAAAGCCGATCTTCGAATGAGTGCCGTCGCAGAACGGCTTGGTCGTCGATCCGCCGCAACGGCAGAGTGCCGCCTTTTTCACCGCGACCTCGTTGCCGTTCATGTCGGTGAGTCTGAATTCCCCGTCGACGATGTACGGCCCGTTGTCTCGAATCTTGATGGTGATGGCCATGAACGATCCCCTAGAAAATCGGATTCTCTGCGTAATGGTGCAAGTGCATCTGATAGGTGTAGCCGGGGAAGACGATCGGGACGGTGTAATCGACGGTGATGCGCATCAGATTGGCGTTCCGATCGATCTGAATGCTGTCGTCGCTGACCGGCAGCCCCTGATGGGCTGCCTCGTCGAGGATGGCTTTGCGAATGCGCTCGTCGCTGTGCGTACCAGCTGATTTGGACTCGTCGGCGACGACGGCGCGGACTTCCGCAGCCTTCACTTTCACGGGGATGATCTTGAACGCGATGAAGCCGACGACGATCAATAACACGACGCCGACCAGGCACCCGCCCCGCCCTTCACCTGCTTCCGTACGATTTCGACGACGCATGTCACCCTCCACGCGATGAGAGTAGAGAAACCGCTCTGGCGAGTCAACGAAGGTCAGTCGATCGGGAGAAAAAACCGGAGCTGCTCGCGGCGCAGCCCATTGCGCCACGAATTCCCCGTCGAGGCAAACGCGGCAGGAGCCAAAGTGCCTCGCGCCGACCACAGCACCATCCGTGCGCGGCCGACGATCAGGCGTCCTGGAAGCACGCCCCAGCTGCGGCTGTCGAAGGATGAGGGCCGGTTGTCGCCCATCACGAAGTAACAGTCGTGCGGCACGAT
Organism: Thermoanaerobaculia bacterium; assembly: GCA_017883215.1. Taxonomy (GTDB): domain Bacteria; phylum Acidobacteriota; class Thermoanaerobaculia; order Gp7-AA8; family Gp7-AA8; genus JAJXWV01. The sequence goes on from JADGOA010000124.1 coordinate 3,030, forward strand.
CTGCGGTTCGATATTTCCTGTCGCGGCCGGCACCGCGACATACGGCTCGGCCAGGGCATGGCCGCCGACGGTGACGCGGCCCAGCCGGTCGCCGATGAGCTCGCCCGGCACGGCGATGACCCGCTTGACGAGAAACTGCGACGGCCGGGCCGGCGAGCGAAACACCACGACCTCGCCGCGCTTCGGGCTGGCGCCGCGCCAGTACGGCGTCACGGCGATCCGGTCGCCGACCTGAAGCGTCGGCTCCATCGAGCGGGAGGGGATCGAGTAAACGCGAACCATCGACCGCACGCCGAACGCCAGGACGATGGCCACCGCCAACGGCTCGACCAGCAGACGCAGGATGGCGCGTTTACGCAGCATTCGTCGGAGAGAAACGGACTGCGGTCGTCGAAAGTTCCGTCAGTTGAGTGCGCTGGGGCTTTCGTTGGTCGCCCGGTCGCCCGGTCACCAGGTTGCCATGGCGACCCAGTGACCCGGTGACCCGGGAAAACTGAGCAACTCCCGAACTCAGCAACCCTCCGCCTACTGGGTGGTCGTGGCGTGCAGTGCGTCCGTCGTGCTCCGCGGAACCGTGCCGCCGGTGACGGCGAATGCCGGCATCTTCTGCTGCAGACCCTTCAGCGCGAACTCGCCGAGCGGCTCGATGTTGAAGCTGCCGACGGTCCGGTCGAGCGTGTTCTGGGAGATGACCACCTGGCCCGGCTTGGCCACGCCGCTCTCGAGGCGCGAGGCGATGTTGACCGAGCTGCCGATGGCCGTGTAGTCGACGCGCTTCTCGGTCCCGACGTTGCCGACCACGGCCAGACCGCTGTTGATTCCGACGCGGATCTTGACCGACGTGGCGCCGCTGGCGACGCGCTCGTCGTTCCAGTCGTTGACCAGTCGCTGCAGCATCAGGCCGGCGAGAATGGCACGATCGGCGTGGTCTTCCTGGGGAATGGGCGCGCCGAAGAAGGCCATGACGGCGTCTCCGATGAACTTGTCGAGCGTTCCGCCGTACGCGAAGATCGACTCCACGGCACAGGAGAAGAAGTGCGACAGGAACTCCGCCACTTCTTCGGGATTCTTCGTCTCCGATACCGTCGTGAATCCGGAGATGTCGGCGAACAGGATTGAGATCTCCGAACTGCGGATCTCCGCCTCGTCGGCCGAGGCGGCACCTCTGACGATCTCGTCGATGACGGCGGGGGAGTGGTAGCGCTCCATCTTCGAGCGGATCTTCCGCTCCTGCTCGATTTTTTCGCCCAGCTGTGCGCGCTCGATCGCCACGGCGGCGAAGTTGGCCAGGGCGGTGAGCAGATCGAGGTCTTCTTCCTCGAAGCGGCCGATGTGGATCGGTGAGTCGACCTGAACCGCGCCGATCACGTGCTGCTTGTTCCAGAGCGGAACGCACATGGCGGAACGGATCCCGTGCATGGCGATCGATTTCCCGCCGAGGAGTCGCGCGTCTTCGAGCGCGTTGGAGGTCATCAGCGCAATCTGTTGCTCGGCCACCATCTTCAGGATGGTCCGGGAGATCGGGATGTCCTGCGCGTCCGCTCCATCGGCGAACTTAGTCAACTTGGGGATGGGATTCCCTTCCTCATCGAAAAGGATGATGATGCCGCGCTCGACCGGCAGGTATTTGAAGATCATCTCCATGACCGTGCTCAGCATGGAGTTGAGATCCTCGGTCTGAAGCAGAGCCTTGGCGACCTGCACGAGAACCTGGAAGATCTTTTCGCGGGTGACGGCCGGCTCGGCCTTTCCAGGTTCCAGGGAGGGGCGCGGCACCTCGGCCATGTCCAGGCCGAATTCGGAGTTGAAATCGGAGATCCGGCGGATGACCGTTCCGGACGGGTTGTCGAACATCGACTCCCCGGAGAAATCGACCGACGGCAGCAGCTTGAGGTCGACTTGTACGGAGCCGACCAGGATCTTGTCTCCGGCATTGACCTGCGCCTCGGTGACGAGATTGCCGTTGACCTTCACGCCGTTCGTCGACTTCAGGTCGATGATCCACCAGTTGTCGTTCCGGAGCTCGAAGCGGGCGTGCTTCCGCGATACCGACGGGTGGTTCAACACCAGATCGTTTCCCTCCGTCCGGCCGACCGCCATGTCGCTCTTGAGGTCTGCGACACGCGATACGCCGAGGTCGACGTAGTGGATCTGGAGTTGTTCCATTGAGGTTCGAATTATACCGATTCGACCCGTAGCGCTGCCGGCGCTCCTGCGGAGGGGTGGGCAAACGCTGGTTGTGCAGCGGGACGTCACCTGAGGGCGCGTCGGTCGATACGGCACAGAGTGGCCGCGATCGCTACCTCGTCTGTATGTTTGACGTCCACTTCGTTGCACATGAGACGGTCCGCAGCCGGTGTGGGGCGGGCCGGCGCGAGGACGGTCTATAATTGCTGCTTCGATCAGCAGAGCTTCAGCGACTTCGGCGCGCAAATGCGCCTGGAGCCGGTATGAGTGAACCGACATTGTCCAAACCACCGGCTCCGTTTCGAGTCGACGCCGTGTTGCGTACGGACGTCGGGCGGGTCCGCTCGGAAAACCAGGATTTCGGCGTCATCTCGACGTCGGAAGAGGAGCGCAGCGGCGGCCATCCCGGCGGACGGCTGTTCCTCGTCGCGGACGGGATGGGCGGCCATCGTGGCGGCGCGACCGCCTCGCGCGTCGCCGCCGAGACGATCAAGGCCCAATACCTCGGCAGCGAGACCAGCGATGTTGCCATCGCCCTCGGAGAGGCAGTCATGCGCGCCAACGCGCGTGTCTTTTCGGAAGCTGCGGCCAATCCCGACCTCCGAGGAATGGGGACGACCACCTCGGCTCTCGTGGTCCGCGGTGATCAGGCATGGATTGCCCACGTCGGCGACTCCCGCATCTATCTGGTCCGTGACAACGCCATCGAGCAGCTGACGGACGACCATTCCCTGGTGGCGACGATGGTGCGGGAAGGCCTGCTGACGGCAAAAGAGGCGGAGAAGCATCCGCGGCGGAACGTCCTCCAGCGCTCGGTCGGCGTATCCGAAGAGGTCGAGATCGACCTGCGGGGACCGCTTCCCATCCACGAGGGCGACACATTCATCCTCTGCAGCGACGGTCTTCACGGACTGGTGAAAGAGGACGAGTTGAGGCAGATCGCCGCACGACCGATCGGCGAGGCCGCTGACGAATTTATCAGGCTCTCGCTCGAGCGCGGTGCACCGGACAACGTGACCGTGATCGTCGTGCGCGTCGAGCTCGATCGGAGCGAGGCGGTGGATTCGGGACATGCGACGCGCGCCCAATCTGCCGATGCGGAGCTCTTCGATGACACCGTGCGTGACACCGTTGCCACGCGAGAGGTGCCGGCTGCCACGCGAGAGATGCCGGCGCCCGCGCCGACCGGAGGAGCGGCGCCGGCGGCGCCGGAAGTGAAGGCGTCCACGGGCAATCCGGTGGTGAAGTGGATGCTGGTTTTCGTGACGATTGTCGGTGCCGCAGCCGCGTGGTTTCACTGGATTCCCTGACCAATGGCGCCGCGTCCCCTGGTTCTGATCATTTCGGCAGTGGCGCTCATCGGGAGTTGCCGCCAGGCGACGCGTCTCGACGACGTGCAGAAGATGGCCTACGGGGTCAAACCTGCCGTCGTGCGAATCAGCGCGTACGCGACGGCCGAGTTTCGTTACCCCGGCTCGGCGATCGCTGCCGCCGCTTCGCAGATGTCGAGCGGGCGTGCCGCGGTAACGCCGCGGAACATTCCGGACGGAGAAGGAGTGATCGACACCGGCGCCGGAGGATCGGGCAGCGGGTTCGTCATTCATCCGAGCGGCTTCATTCTGACGAGCGGGCACGTCGTGGCGGCGACGCGCGATCGCGCGAATCTCGAGCGCGACCTTCGTCGGAACGGGGCCATTGCCGCACTGGTGAAGCATTTTTCCGTGGAAGAGCTGCGGGCGATTCATCGCGCGGGAGACCTCGAGACGCCGATCACCGTAGTCGCGTCGGCAGGGCGCCTCGTGAAAGTGAACGTGTTCAACACCGTCGAGCTTTCGAACGGAGTTGTGATGCCGTTCTCGGTCCGTTCCTATTCGCCGGATCTGAGCGAGCGGGGAAGCGATCTGGCGTTGTTGAAGGTGGAGCGGGCGAACCTTCCGGTGCTGCGGCTCGGCGATTCCGACGGCGTGCGCGTTGGCGATTCCATATGGTCGATCGGTTATCCGGCCGTGGCCAGCAGCAGCGATGACGTGATCGGCGGATGGCTGTCGCGCGACAGCGATCTCGAGCCGACGTTCAACCCGGGCACCATCACAGCGATCAAGCGCAACGTGGCCAATGTCCCGGTCCTGCAGTCGAACGTGGCCATCTATCGGGGAAACTCCGGCGGACCGGCTGTAGACCGCAGCGGCGAGGTGATCGGCATCTCCACGTGGGGGCACACCGAGGCGGAGATCAAGTTCCTCGTCCCGATCAACGTCGCCAGGGAGATTCTCGCGAAAGCGGGTGTTCCGGCGAATGTGGACGGAGACTTCAGCCGGAGCTATCGCGCGGCTCTCGAAGCGGCGGCGGAGGGCCGCTGGACGGCATCGCGCGCCAGCCTGGAGGCCGCATCGTCGTACTTCCCCAAGTCGCCCGATGTGATCCGGTTCCGGCACGACATCGACCGCGCCGTCAAGGCGCTGCCGATCTGGACGCTTCATCCCGTGGCCACAGGAGCGGTGGCAGCTACCGCGCTCGCCGTGGTCTTCGGTCTCTTTGCCGGCACCAGGCGCAGCCGCATTCCGAAAGACGTTCTGACCGCGAATACCGTGGAGACCGTGGTCGCGCCTGACCGCGAAGCGACGCCGCCTGTGAGCCCGCAGATGCTCGGCAAATTCACAATCCTGAATGGAACGCGCGCCGGCGAGAGGCTCGGCCTCGGCGGTTCCGGAATCCGCATCGGCCGGGAGCAGGCAATTTGTGAGATCGTATTGGACAATCCCAAGGTGTCGCGGCTCCATGCGGAGGTGGTCTCAATCGACGGGAAGGTGCTGCTGATCGACCGGAACTCGTCGAACGGAACATTCGTCAATGATCAGAAGATCGAGAAGCGTTATTTGAAGGACGGCGACATCATTTACTTTGGCGGCCGCAACGCTGTCGCCGTCGCATTTCACGCGTGAGGCTCATCGTGGCGGACAAGCGGTGTGAAAACGGACATTTCATCGACGAGTCGTGGGATCTCTGTCCGTATTGTCCGCAGGAGAGCGCCGAGTCCGAGATTCCAGTCGTGCGCCCGGCGCGCATGCAGCCCGAGCGGCCGCGCCCACTCCCTCCGCGGCCGCCGGCGACCGCTGTTCCTCCGCCCTCCACGGCAGTGCCGCATCGCGAGCCGTCGCCGCCCGGCCTCCCTCCTCCGCGCCGCGAGCCGCCGCTTCCGGTAGAGCCTCCGCCGATGGAGCGTACCGTGGCGGTGCAGAAGATCGACCTGGCGACGGCACAACCGCACCGCTACGTGGTGGGGTGGCTGGTCGGGCTGAGCGGGGCGCTGCGCGGCGAGTCCTTTCCGGTCCGGATGGGGCGGAACGTTCTGGGCCGCGACCGCCGCTCCGACGTCGTCGTCAACGACGATCAGGCCTCTGCACATCACGCCGACCTGGTCTTCCGTCCGGAGGAGATGCGCTTCATCCTCATGGATCACAATTCGACCAACGGCACCTATGTCAACGAGTCGGAGATCGAGCCGCGGCGCGATCTCTCCGCAGGTGACATCGTCAGAATCGGATCTCATCGTCTGCTCTTCATCCCGCTGTGCGGCGAGGGCTACATGTGGGATAGCGAGGGTGTTCTGGAATGAGTAGCAACGTCATCGGCAACTACCGGGTCGAACGTGAGATCGGCGAAGGCGGCATGAGTCACGTCTTCATCGGTCGCACGCTCGCCGCGACCGAGCTGCTCCCCCTGGACTACCCGGTCGTCCTCAAGATCATGTCCGACGAACTGGCCGGCGAGATCACGGCCCGGAAGCGGTTCGTCAAAGAGGCGCAGATCCTGGCCAAGCTGCGCCATCGCTACATCACCCGCTTCTACGAGTTCATCAACAACGAGAAGAACGCCGTGCTGGTGATGGAGTACGTGCAGGGAAAGCCGGTGGACGTGTTGATCGCCGAGAAAGGCGCCCTCCCGCTGGCGGATGCGATCGCCGTGGCCCAGTGCCTCCTGGAGGCGCTCGTTTACGCGCACGGCAAAGGGATCATTCACCGCGACATCAAGCCCGCCAATCTGATCCGCGAGGAGTCAGGAGTGGTGAAGGTCACGGATTTCGGCATCGCCAAGATCAAGGAAGGCGGCACCAGCCCGGGCCAGACCGTGCTCACCAAATCGGGATTCCTGCTCGGGACGCCGCACTACATGTCGCCTGAGCAGATTCGCGAGCCGAAGGATGCCGGAGCGAAAGCAGACGTCTATTCCTCCGGTGTAGTGCTGTACGAGATGCTCACGGGCCAGCTGCCGTTCAACAGCCGCTCGCTACCGAAGCTGATCGACGCGATCTACCGGGGCGAAAAGCAGCCACCCCGCGCCGTGCGCCCGGAAATCGACAAGGATCTCGAGG
>JADGOA010000125.1 GCA_017883215.1 Thermoanaerobaculia bacterium
CTGTTCCGTGGCACGTTGCGCATGCCTCGGCCGGGGTCGTGCCGCCGAAGAAGGCGGTGTTGAGGTATGCGTGTGCGGCCGCATCGACGTTGTCGTGGCAGCCGAGGCATGCCGCGGTTGCGGGCCCCTGCGGCGAGAAATAGTCGCGGGGCGTGTTCACCGAAGCGATGCCGCTCTGCAGCGGGAGCGTGTAGGCGCCGGCCACGTGGCACTTCAGACAATCGCGGCGATCGCCGGGGAAGCGGACGCCGTTGAAGTTCGTCCCGCTCCCGCCACCGCCGTAGATCGTGAACTCCTGGGTCAGGTTCTCGCCGCTGTGAATGCGGTGAATGTGGCGCTGGAACGAGATCGCCTCCGGCGCTCCGGCGGCGGCAGGGCGCCCCGCGACGTCGCTGTTCGTCGGGTTATGGCAGATGACGCATTCCAGCGTGGTCTGCCGCTGACCGCCGTGTAAGGCTAGCGCGTCGTGGCAGACGTTGCAGTTCGCGACCTGCACCGCCACACGGCGTGGCGTCGCGGTCCCCGTCACCGCGACATACTTGACGGGATTCATCGCCGCCTCTCGGACGACGATGTCCGCCTTCTCGTCGCCGCGCTTGAGATTGACGTTGCGGGACACGTCGGCGGAGATGGTCCACGTGCCGCTCGCGTTCGCCGGGAGGGCGTTGCTGAACGTGTAGCTCGTCGTTCCCGCGGTGGCGTCAAACGTGCCGGGAGTCTTCCCTGTGGCGACGCCGCTCTCGCGGAAGAACGTCGAGTAGTTCGAAGTCGGACCGGCGACGATCGGGGCGAAGCCGGTTAGCTTCGTGCCGTCGACGGGCGTGCCGTCGGCGTTCGTGATGGCAAAGACCACTGTCGGCTTCTTCCCCGGAGCGAGATTGGTCACATTGCCGATTGAAACGGTGAGGCCTTTGAGCTGCTTCGACTTCAGCGGATTCGTGTGCGCCCCCTGGATGGAAGCGTCGAATTCGTCACCTGCCGGCTGGTGGCATTTCGCGCAGGACTTGTCGTCCGCCATGGCGCCGGACGGATGATTCGCGCCGGTCGCGAAATTCACATCGTCATGGCATGACCCGCAGGCATCGCGCGATGGACGCGTGTACCAGATGTCGGCCTCGGCGGCTTTCGGATCGTGGCAGGTCGTGCAGTTGCGGATGTCCTGCGGGAACACCACCGTCGACCAGTCGCTGCCGGCGATGTAGGGCGTGCCCGCCTTGACGCTGGGCAGGCTCGCGCCCATGTGAAGCTTGTGGTAGAAAATCTTTCCGTTGTACGCGTTGCCGCTCGTCGGGTCGACCGTGTTCTCGTTCGTGTGGCACATCATGCAGAGCTTCGGGTCGCGGCGGTTGCCACCGTGCTGCGCGAGCGGGTCATGGCAGCGGTTACACGAGTTCGCCAACGCCATGGCATTCCACACCGGCCCAGGCGTTCCGCCGTCCGGCCTGAAATCCTTGAACACGTTGTCGGCGAAGTAGTCCTTGCCGATGATGTCGATCAAGGTCCGCTTGGCGTAACCGCCCAGGGTGAGGGTCTTGGTCACGTCCAGGCCCGACGGCATCGCCGTGGCGAACGTGTACTTGTAGTGGCCGAGCTCCAGATCGGTGTACGTGCCGCCGGTGTCGACCCACGGCGTGGTCACGCCGGTGCGGGTGCGCGTGGTGAGCGAGTGGTAGTAGCGCGTGTCGGGATTCCACTGGCCGAGAACGAAGGCGGGCGCGATCGGTCCGGGCGTCACTTTGCCGAGGCGGTCGAGCGGCTGATCGAACTGATCGGTCAGTGTGAACTCGACGACGGGCTTCTGTCCGGCAGCGACATTCGTCACCGAGAGCAGCGTGAGCTTCAGCCCCGGACGGATGTACGCGATGCCGTCATCGCCCAAATACGCCTCCGTTTGCGCGGGCGTGAAGGCGGAGCTCACCGGCGCCGTGGCCGCGTGCCGCCGCCCGTCAGCGCTTCCCGCCCACGCTGCCAGCGCCACGAGGAGCGCCCCGGCTGTTGCGACGATGACCAACATCCGCAGATACCATTTCATAGCTTCCTCCAATGCGCCGGGATTCCAGGTCGTCGGTGGTCGGTGCTCGGTGCTCGGAGGTCCCGAGCACTGAGCACCGACCACCGCGCACCTCGTACCGGACGGGTTGAACGCAAGGCTGGATGACGGGTTCCCTTCATCGCGTCGCTTTCTGAGTCGTCCGTGTCGCCACGGGTTGCGGTGAGCTCTCGCTGATGAATCGAATCAGGGCGGCCAGATCGTTGGCTGTGAACCGCGGCCAGGGGATCTGCCGGTCGGACATGCGCACCGACATTGCAGGCGCGTGATTCCACATGCGGCGCGCGATCTCTTCCTTCGTCTGGCCAGCGACGACGGGCGCGAGCGCAGGGCCGATGCCCCCTTCGCGTTGCAGGCCGTGACACGACGCGCAGCGCTTCTCGCGATAGACCGCCAGGCCGCGGTCGAGTGACGCTTCGGCGGCGGAGTAGCGCGAGACGAAGACATACGCGAAAACGTCCGCCAGCTCTTCGCCACGGAAGACCGGGGTGGCCATTCCCATCGACTGCATGGCGCCCGACATGACCGGCCAGTGGTTCCACATCCGGCCCGCCAGCTGCGTCACGCTGCCGCGAAGCTCGGTGCGGCCGAGGTCGGGACCGATCGAGCCGCCGCGGCCGAACACCGCATGGCAACGCGCGCATCCCTTCGACTCGAAAACCTCTTTTCCTTTGACCGGATCGCCTGCGGACTTGAACGCCCGCGGGGCACGACGCTGGCCCTGTCCCCGCAGATACGAAAAGAGATCGACGATCTCGTTGCCCTGGAAGGTCGGCACTTCGAGGTCCCGGGCGCGCATCATCGAGATCATCACCGGACCGTGGTTCCAGAGGTCCTGCGCGATCTGCAACGGCGGCGTGCCGCGCTCGAAGGCGTCGAGGCGCGGACCGGTGTGTCCCCCCTCTTTACCGATGGCGTGGCATTCGATGCAGTGCTTTTCGGCGAAGAGCGACTTGCCGCTCTTGGCGTCGCCGGGCTCGTCGAAGTAGTTGAGGAAGTAGAGGAAGGCCACGAGATCGGAGAGCTCCGTTCCCTCGAAATGCGGCCGCACGAGCCGGAGCTCCTTCATCTTCTCGTTCATCGTCCCGTTGTGGTTCCACATGGCCGCGACGATTTCGTAGAAGGAGCCTTTGACCGAGCTGCGGCCGAGGTCCGGGCCGATGCGCCCGCCGGCGCCGCGAACGGCGTGGCATTCCACACAACCTTTGGAGACGAAGAGAAGTTGCCCGCGGGCGGGATCGCCGATGGTGGCGGCAGCGTAGGACGGGGTGACGAGCAACAAAGTGCCGATCGCCAGTAAAGCTGCGCAGGCTGCTCTCACTGCGAAGTGCACGGACCCCTCACCCGGCCTTCGGCCACCCTCTCCCCGCTGGCGCGGGGAGAGGGACCTCGATGGACCCTCTGTCGCGAGATTCACAATTCGAGATCCCTCGCCCCGCGGAGCGGGGAGAGGGTGGCCGAAGGCCGGGTGAGGGGCGGTGAGAAGCTCACTCATTGGCCGCCTCCGGCAAGTAGCTCAGCACCCTCGTGGTCACTTCGCTCACCGAGTGCTCGCGTCCTTCGCGGATCTCCCAGATCGAGACGATCGGGAAGAACTTGGTGAAGACGGCGTACAGGAGGATGAACATGCTCACGAACGCCGCGAAGAGCGACCACTCCACCCACGACGGCACGTACGATGGCGCGGTGAGCGGAATGCGGGGATTGGAAAGGCTCGGCACCACGATCAGAAAACGCTCCAGCCACATCCCGATCTCCACCGAGATCGAGGCCGCGACCGTTCCCCAGATCTGCGTGCGCGTCCGCCGGTTTGCCAGCAACACGAACGGAATCACGAAGCAGGTGACCACCATCGTCCAGAACAGCGGCGAGAACTTCCCCTCGGTCTTCGACAGGAAGACCAGCATGTGCATCGGCTCGCCGCCGTAGTACGTCGTGAGAAATTCTGCGAAGGTGAAGTAGAACCAGAGGAGGCACATCACCAGCAGCAGCAGGCCGAGGTTGTTGAAGTGGATCGGCTTGAGGTACTGCTCCAGGTGATAGGCCTTCCGGATGATGGCCATGGCGATGATGATCGCGCCGATGCCGGAGAAGATCGCCCCGACCACGAAGTACGGACCGAAGATCGTGGAGTGCCACATCGGCTGCACGGTCATGGCGAAGACCCATGACACGACCGTGTGCACGCTCACCGCGATGGGAATGACGATGACGGCCATGACGGCGATGGCGCGGTCGAGACGGCGTACCTGCTTCTCGGTTCCCGTCCAGCCGAGAGCCAGAGGGCGATAGAGCCAGCGCCGCGACGGCATGCGATCCCGAAGAATGGCGATGTCGGGAATCAGCGGCAGAAACAGGTAGATCGTGCTGGCGGTCAGGTAGCAGGCCACCGAGGTCACGTCCCACAGCAGCGGTGACGTGAAATTGCCGGAGCGGAGGACGTTGAGGACGCGATCCGGGCGGCCCAGGTCGAGGATCACGCAGCCCATGCCGAAGAAGAGCACGAGCACGGTGATGACTTCCGCGGCGCGCGTGATGGATCGGCGCCATTCCGCGTGAGCCAGGCGCAGGATCGCCGAGATGAGCGTCCCTGCGTGGCTGATCCCGATGAAGAAGACGAAGTTCGTGATGTAGAGGCCCCAGAAAACCGGCGCGTTCAGGCCGGTCACGCTCAGGCCGCGGCGCAACTGGGTCCACCACGCGAAGGCGCCCCACAAACCGATGGTCAGGAGCGCTCCGGCGAAAATCCAGAAGCGGCGGCTGGTGAGCTCGATCGGCGCGAGCAGCGGGCCGTCGTCGTTTGCCTCAAACGTCTGCACCGGATTCTCCTTTCGAGAGGTAGATCACCTTGGGCTTCGTCCCGAGCTCCTCGAGGAGGCGGAAGGCTCGCGGGCCCGCCTCCAGCCGCGTGACGACGCTTCGCGGGTCGTCCAGATCGCCGAAGAACATCGCCTCGGCCGGGCAGCTCTCCACACAGGCCGGCATGTAGTCGCCGTCGCGCAGCGCTCGCCCCTCGATGGCCGCCTTGTCGCGCGCGTTCTGCAGGCGGTGATGGCAGAACGAGCACTTCTCGACGACTCCTCGCGGGCGGACCGACACGTCGGGGCTCAGCCCCTCCCCCATCGGATCCGGCCACTCCGGCAGTTTCCAGTTGAAACGCCGGACGGTGTAAGGGCACGCGGTCGTGCAATAGCGGCAGCCGATGCAGCGCGCGTAGACCTGAGCGACGATGCCTTCCTTGCCGATGCTCGTCGCTTTCACCGGACAGACTTTCGTGCACGGCGGCTTCTCGCAGTGCATGCAGGGAATCGGCACGAGGCGCAGACCGGGGCGCGTGCCGTGCTCGCCCTCGTTGAACGGTGCCAGGCGGATCCAGGAGATGCCGCGTCCGCGATCGGAATCCGACTGGCCCGCCACCGGAATGTTGTTCTCCACCTGGCAGGCGACGACACAGGCCTGGCAGGCGGTGCAGCGGTCGAGGTCGATGACCATTCCCCAGCGCGCCATCGTCAGCTCCTCTTGATCGGGCGTTGATCGGGCGCCGTGGCCTCGCTGACGAGGACCCTGGACGATCCGAAATCGGGAAGCGACGACAACGGCTCTCGCGCGCCGTCGAGAAGGTGCAGGGGATTCGCGCCGGCGCCCTCGGCCCAGCGGCCGCCGGCGGCTTTACCCAATCCCACCGGAATGGCGATGGCGCCGGTCACGACGCGATCGGTGACGCGGGCCCGGATCACGATGGCTCGACGCGACGAGGCAACGCGGATCCAGGAGCCATTGCGGATGTGCAGCGCTGCGGCGGTCTCGGGATGAATCTCGCCCCATGTTTCCCATCGCTCGTCGAGGCCGGGATCGAGAAGGGCCTGGAGAAAGGGAAGCTCGGCGCCGGTCGCGCCGGCAATGGGAAGGGGCTCGAAGAGGAGCAGCGACAGGCCGCCATCCGCCGCGGCGGGCGCGCCGTCGGCGATCTGCCGAACGATGTCCGGACGAAAATCGAAACGGCCGGAGGGCGTGCGAATGACGCGGCTCCAGTCGCCGTGGTCGTAGAACGGATCCCACCACCCGCCGGACTCGCTCACGCGTTTCCACAGCTCGTCGGCACTGGCATATCCGGGCGCCCACCAACCGGCACCTTCCATCATGCGCACCCAGGCGGCGTCGAACTGGGTGCCGATGATCGCGCCGCGGCGCGCTTCGAAAAGCCGGTCGACCTCGGCGCGGCTCAGCGCGGCGCTGTCCTGCCACGGCATTGCGCGCTGCAATCCCAGGCGCCGGGCCAGGTCGAGGAAGACATCTGCCGCCGGCCGCGTGTCGTACAGCGGTTTCGGCAACGCCGGCGAGGCCACGCTCACGCTCGCGAAGGCCACCGATGCCGGCGAGGTCTGCACGTTCCATGTCTCGAGGAAGTGCGGCTCGGGAAGGATCCAGTCGGCGTACAGCGAGGTGTCGTTCGGAATCGAGGCGAAGTCCACGACCAGCGGCACCTTCTCCATCGCGGCGGCAAACTGGTCGTGTGCCGCCGTCGCGTAAAGCGGATCAGCGCCGAGAATGAAGAGCACTTCGGCGGCATAGGGCTGGCGGGTGGTGAGCGCGCGAGCGAGTTGCTCGGCATCGCCGCTCAGCAGCGAGTCGGGACCGACGCCGTCGATGCGCGGCTGGCGGTGTCCCGCCGTGGCAACGGCGTCGAGCGCGTCCGCGGGCCACGCCTCGATCGCCACGTCGTCGGCGATGAGGATGCCGCCCGCCTGATCGACATTGCCGATCAGCGCGTTCAAGACGTGTGCGGCCACATGGTCGTACACGCGTCCACCGAGCAGCGGCCCGTTGTGCGGACCGAGCACCAGAGCCTTGTGCGCGCCGGCCAGCTCGCGCGCGATGCGGAGGATGACATTCACGGTGATGCCGCTCTCCGCAGCGACGCGCTCGAGCGAGAACTGCTTCAGCAGAATCGAGCGCAGTCCGCCGCCGGGACCGTCCTCGAATCCGATGCTCCTCTCGGCCACGAACTCGCGGTCGTAGAGTCCTTCCTCGACGATGGCAGCGGCGACGCCGAGCGCGAACGTGGCGTGCGTCATCGGCCGGATGGGGATCCATTCGTCTGCTGATGCGGCCGTGATGGAGAGCCGCGGATCGGCGTAAATGAGCTTGCCGCGGCGGGCGGTGTGAGTCTGCCGGAAATCGCCATAGGCGCGCGCCGTGTAGACCGGCGCCGGCGAGCTCTCCAGAAAATCGGAGCCGAGGGAGAGGATGTAGTCGGCGCCACGAATGTCGGGAGCGGGAGCGGCGCGGAGGCCCTGCGTCAGAAAGAGGGCGATGGCGCCGGCGTCGTTGCCGCGGTCGAAGGGAATGTCGTTGGGTGATCCGAAGGCCTGGAGGAAGCGGCGGGCGGCGCGGGTCGCCGTGTCGCTGCGGCCGCCGCGAAGGAGAACGACGGATTCGGGACGCTGCTCATCGCGAACCGATTGGAGGCGGTTTGCAATTTCCGCGATGGCAGCGTCCCAAGTCGCCGGACGAAACGATTTGAGCGACCCGCGCGGGCCCGTGCGCCGCAGCGGCAAGCGTAAGCGGTCGGGATGGTAGAGCGCCTGCACGGCGGCCTGCCCTTTCGCACAGAGGCGGCCGCCGCTGACCGGATGGAGAGGATTCCCTTCCACTTTCACGATGCGGTTGCCGATGCGCCGGGCCCGCACACCGCAACCGCCCGGACAGGCGGTGCAGACCGAAAGCATGAACTGCTCGGGACCGCGCGGCGGATAAATCGGCTGGTTCGCCGACAGAAGAGCGTCACTGAACAGACGGCCGCCCGGTGCGCCGAGCGCGGCGCCGGCCGCCGCTCCCGCCACCAGGCCGATGAATTCACGTCGAGCGATCTTCACGGCATGTCTCCCTTCACCGATGACATGTCGTGCAGTCGACCGACACGTTCCGCTCTTCATGGCAGCCGATGCAGTCCGCCATCTTCAGCCGCCGCACGCGGCGCGGCGGCGAGGTCGTCAACGCGAAATTGCCGTGGCAGCGTTCGCAGCGGATCCCCGCCTTCACCACGTGCCGGCGATGCGAAAAGAAGACGTGCAGCGGTTCCTGGAAAAGGCTCTTCCACACCAGCGGCTGCTGCTCCTTCAACATCTTCACGAGCTTCGCTTCTCCGGCGCTCTTGCCCAGCGGCTCGGCGTGACAGGTCGAGCAGATGTCGCTCGCCGGCAGGCCGGAGAAGGTCTCGGTCTCATAGAAGGTGTGGCAGGTCGAGCAGCCGAGCTGGTTGTCGATCACGTGCTTTCGATGATTGAAGGCGATCGGCTGATCGACTGACGGCGAGCGGAACTGGCCGGTGACGAACCCGATCGCCGCCGCGGCGCAGAACGACACCGCAAATACGGCGATGGCCAGCCGCCGGTCGGGTACGCGCTCTGGTTCGCTGGATGTCATGGCTGTCTCGCAGAAGGGCATGCGGAGCGATCGCGCCGCATCGCCTTTCTCGCTATTTCGCAGCGAACCCGCGGATCACCTTCACCAGCTCACTGAGCTGCTGAGCTGACAATTTGCTGCCGAACTCCGGCATCTTGTTCTTGCCTGAAGCGACGGTCTTCTGCAGTTCGGCGTCGGCCAGTTTCTGCACTTCCGGCGAGCCGAGCGCTTTGGCGCCGACCTTCTTCCCCATCGGCGTGTTGCCGCTGCCGTCGGCGCCGTGACACGGCGAGCAACGCGACTTGAAGACGGCCGCGCCGTCGGCGGCGAGAGAGACACACGGCAACGCCGCCACCAGCAACACCGCCACGACGAGGACCGTGAACGAACGAGCCTTCATTGCATTCTCCTTGCGCCGTCGGGAGGCGCGGTTGGAAACGAATCGGTCGAGAGGGTCACCGCGATGACGCGGTGAAGAGAGGTGAGCAGATTCAGAGGGGGCTCGGCGCGTGCCTGCCAGGCCGAGGCGGTGAGGTAGATCGTCAGGGCGATGTCTTCGACCATCGCGTCACCGTCGGCGGCACCGCGCTCGAGCACTTCACGGACCCGCAGGTAAAGTGCGCTCAGCAGATCGCTCTCGAGCTGACCGGTGCCCATCCAGCGCCTGAGATCTTCCTCGGATGCGCGGATGAGGCGACGTGCCACATCGTCGAGCGGCTTCGCTGGTTGCGTCATGGACCGATTCGACATAGCGCAAGCGAAGTGCCGCTGTGGCCGCCATCCGCGCCTAACGGCTATACGCAATGGTTTGAGGCGGTTAGCGGATTTCGCCGGATCGCGGGCCGCGCCGGGTCATGCAGAACTGCAAGGGGTGCAGCGGGGGATTTCGTGCATTCGTGCAGGGGGGGAGTGCATTGCGCGGGGCAGGCGCGGTGCCATCCTGAGCTGGCGAACGGCGCAGGTGCCGATGGAGCGGAAGTGACACTGTCATTCCGAGCCGGCGGAACCCCGCAGGGGTGGAGCGCGGCGAGGAATCCCCCGCCACCCCGGGAGTGCGGGGGATCCCTCGCTGTCCTCCGCCGCTCCGCGGCTTCGGCAGCTCGGGATGACA
>JADGOA010000126.1 GCA_017883215.1 Thermoanaerobaculia bacterium
GGGATTCGTGGAGCAAGTCGCGCAGATGCAGCAACTTGCGCGATTCACACGCTTTGTCATCCCGAGCTGCCGGAGCCGCGGAGCGGCGAAGGACAGTGAGGGATCCCCCGCACTCCCGGGGTGGCGGGGGATTCCTCGCCGCGCTCCACCCCTCCGGGGTTCCGCCGGCTCGGAATGACAACCCTACCCCGCCAGAACCACCTTCGGCTTCACTTCGACCGGGCCGCCTTCGCGGAGGACGTTCACCACCTCGCCGATGGCGACGAGCTGGTCGTGCGGATTGCCGAGGGCGAGGAGATCCCCTTTGTGCACCGGGACCGGAGGAACCATGATCACCGCCTGGCCGCTCATCATCTTTCCCTGCTGTGCCCAGTCGATGCGGAGTTTCTCCAGCGGCAGATCGATCGCGGAGAGCGACTGGAAGTGCGGCGGCGTCAGAATCGCATCCGGACCCGATTCGGCGAGCTTGTCGAACGGGATGGCGCTGTCGACGTGAAAGTTGCCGATCGCCGTCCGCCGCAGCGACTTGAGATGTGCGGGGATACCGATCGACTCGCCGAGGTCGTACGCCAGCGAGCGCATGTAAGTACCGGCCGAGGATCGCACTCGGAAATGCACGACCGAGCCATCGACGGAAAGAATCTCGAATTCGTGAACGGTGACGCGCTTGGGAGTGAGCACCACCGCCTCCCCCTTCCGCGCCAGCTCGTACGCGCGAACGCCCTGAATCTTCTTCGCGGAGAACGCCGGCGGCATCTGCTCGATCTCGCCGCGAAACTTGGCCACGTGCGGCGCGAAGTCGACGTGTTCCACGCTCTGCGCGACCGGATCGCTGGCCGGTGTTCCGGCGGCGTCGTACGAGTCGGTGGCCCATCCGAACTGGATGGCCCCCTCGTATGTCTTCTCCATCCCCATCAGGTAGGCCTGGAGACGCGTGGCCTTGCCGACGCAGAGGACGAGCAGGCCGGTGGCGAGGGGATCGAGCGTTCCGGTGTGCCCCGCTTTCTTGACTTTCGCGCGGCGGCGAAACTTGTCTACGACGTCGTGCGAGGTAATGCCGGAAATCTTGTCGACGAGGAGAACTCCGTCGATCTTCTGGGTGGGTTCAGGTCTCATGGTCTCTCAACGTTCGGCATGGGGCATGGGGCATGGGGCATGAGTGCGTCGCCTTATCCCCATCTGCGGCGCGTAGGATAGTTCACTCTGCGACGATGCGCGCAAAATGACACTCCGCCGAGTCGCGGAGCGGCCGACGGGAAGCCGCGGAGCGGCGAGATCTAAGTAGCCCAGGGCGTGAGCCCTGGGGGCGAGCGGATCGAACGAATCGTGAGCCGCGGAGCGGCGACATCTTGCGTTCAGCCATCTCCCGCCGCTTCTGGCGCAACCGCACGCGCTCGGTCAAAATGCGCGCGTCATGACGAAGCGAAGCAAGAAGCATCTTGTATGGATCGATTGCGAGATGACCGGGCTCGATCCGGCGCGCGATGTGCTCATCGAGATCGCCACCCTCATCACCGATTACGATCTGAACGTCGTCGCCAGAGGCCCCGATCTGGCCATTCGGGCGAGCGAGGCGCGGCTCGCGAACATGGACGCGTGGAACCGTCGAACGCACCGCAAGAGCGGCCTCCTCGATCGCATTCGTACCGAAGGCGTGAGCACGGCTGAAGCCGAGCGGCAGACGCTCGCGTTCGTGAAGAAGTACTGCTACGCGCGGACCGCGCCGCTCTGCGGAAACACGATCGGCCAGGACAAACGGTTCCTCGCCCGCTACATGCCCCGCCTGCACGAATTCCTTCACTACCGCGTGATCGACGTGAGCACGATCAAGGTGCTGGTGAAAGAGTGGTACGGCGGCAAGGTTGAGCCTCCCGAAAAAGACGACGAGCATCGCGCACTCGCCGACATCGAAGCCTCGATCGCCGAGCTGGCGTTCTACCGGAGGAAGGTCTTCGTGAAGCCGCGAAGGCGACCGTAGGGCACGGCTGCGCCGTGCCGAAT
Organism: Thermoanaerobaculia bacterium; assembly: GCA_017883215.1. Classification (GTDB taxonomy): domain Bacteria; phylum Acidobacteriota; class Thermoanaerobaculia; order Gp7-AA8; family Gp7-AA8; genus JAJXWV01. Next base: position 2,002 of record JADGOA010000126.1, read on the forward strand.
TCCCGTGGGCGGTTCGGCCGGCTGGTTCCCCACCCACGAAGGTTCGGCACGGCGCAGCCGTGCCCTACGGAACTCACTCTTCGTCGCTCTCGTCGCTCTCGCCTCCGCCCTTCGGCTCCGGCTCTGCTTTCGGCATCACCTTCTGCAGCAGATCCTCGATTCTCCCCGCGCGGATCGGCGTGTCGTCGTACTTGAACTCGAGGTCAGGGGTGAAGCGAAGGTGGATGCGCTGTCCCAGAGCGTGCCGGATGCGGCCGCGCGCGTTCTGCAGCGCTTTGACCGTCGCCTTCGCTTCCTCCTCCGTCAATGAGCTGAGAAAGACGCGGGCGAGGTGAAGGTCAGGGCTGACCTCGACCTCCGTGATGGAGGTGAGGCCGAGGGAAATGTCCTTCACGTCGTGGCGAAGGACCTCGACGAGCGCGTTGCGGATCATCTCGCCGACCCGGGAAGTTCTGCGTGTCTTCTTCATCGTTCCACCATCGGCCCGCCGAACGGCGGCATGAGCCAGCGGCATGAGGCAGGGGGCATGAGTGAAGCACCCTCATGCCTCATGCCTCATGCCCCACACGTCATGCCCCGGTGATCCCCAGCGCCACCTCTTCGTCGAAGGCTAGCTTCTCGCTCGTCCACCCGGTCAGCTCGCCGTCGACGTTCGATTCGATGAAGTCGATGATCTTCTCGAGCTGGGCATCGGCGCCGGCGTCGTCGAGCGCCACGAACGATATCCCCAAACGCGCCCGCTGATGAAGATCCTGCATGCCCACCTCGGCTGCCGAGATCTCGAAACGCGAGCGCAGCTTGTCGCGCAGCGACTTCACCACCATCCGCTTCTCCTTCAGCGACTGTGCGTACTCGATGTGGATCTCGAAGAGGGCGACGGCGACGAGCATGTCCTGACCCAAACGCAGCGAGTGCCGACATTCATCCAATCGGCGCATCATGAACCGAAGACGCGTAGGGCACGGCTGCGCCGTGCCGAACTCCCGTGGGGTGGGCGGCTGTTGATGCAGTCACACGCGGCGCGACGAACAACCAGGTTCGGCACGGCGCAGCCGTGCCCTACCGTCCGATGTACGTTCGCGCGAAAGCCTTCAAGACACCGCCGCGGTCTCCTTGGCGCTCCCCATCAGCTGGCGGAGGACGAAGGGAAGAATGCCGCCGTGCTCGTAGTAGTCGACTTCGATGGGAGTGTCGATCCGGACGATCACCGGCACGTCCTGGGACTTGCCGTCCTTGCGGCGGATGCGCAGCGTTGCTTTCTGGCGCGGCTTGAGAACCCCTGCCACGCCGACGACGTCGAACGATTCGGTGCCGTCGAGAGCGAGCGTCTGGGCGTTGGTGCCTTCTTCGAACTGCAGCGGGAGAACGCCCATGCCGACCAGGTTGGAGCGATGGATGCGCTCGAAGCTCTGGGCGGCGACGGCGCGGACGCCGAGGAGCGCTGTGCCTTTGGCGGCCCAGTCGCGCGAGCTGCCGGTGCCGTACTCCTGGCCGGCCACCACGATCAGCGGCGTCCCTTCCTTTTCGTACTTGATGGCGGCGTCATAGATGTCGAGGCGCTCGCCGCTCGGCTGGTGCACCGTCACGCCGCCTTCCACGCCAGGCACCATGAGGTTCTTGATGCGGACGTTGGCGAAGGTGCCGCGGGTCATGACGCGATCGTTGCCGCGGCGTGATCCGTAGCTGTTGAAGTCGTCCTTCTGCACGCCGTTCTCGACCAGGTAGCGGCCGGCCGGCGAGTTGACTTTGATCGAGCCGGCGGGGCTGATGTGGTCGGTGGTCACGGAGTCGCCGAAGATGGCCAGGGCGCGGGCGTTGCGGATGTCGGCGGCCTTACCGGCCTGCATGCCGAAGCCGGCGAAGAACGGCGGCTCCTGGATGTACGTGGACTTGTCGTCCCAGCTGTAGGTCTGTCCCGCCGTCGACGGGATCTGGTTCCAGAGCGGGTTCTGCTCGGCGAAATTCGAGTACAGCCGGCGGAAGTCGGCCGGGTCGAGCGCCTTCTTCATCACCTCGCGCACTTCGTCGAGGGTCGGCCAGATGTCCCGAAGGTAAACAGGTTGACCATCTTTCCCGGTTCCCAGGGGATCGCTGGTCAGGTCGATGTCCACTCGCCCGGCCAGCGCGAAGGCCACCACCAGAGGCGGCGACATCAGGAAATTCGCGCGGATGGACTGGTGAACGCGGGCCTCGAAGTTGCGGTTGCCGCTCAGGACCGAGGCCGCCACGAGATCGTGTTTGGTGATGGCTTCCTCGATCAGAGGGTCGAGGGGCCCGGAGTTGCCGATGCACGTCGTGCAACCATAGCCGACCAGGAAGAATCCGAGCTGGTCGAGGTACTGCTGCAGCCCGCTTTTCCTGTAGTACTCGGTGACGACGCGCGAGCCGGGCGCCAGCGAGGTCTTCACCACGCGCTGAACGCGCAACCCCTTCTCCACCGCCTTCTTCGCCACCAGGCCGGCCGCCAGCATGACGGACGGATTGGAGGTGTTCGTGCACGAGGTGATGGCCGCGATCAGCACGTCGCCGTCGTGGAGCTGTGCCACGGCGCGCGGGAACTCTTCCGCGGCCGCCGAGGCCGAAACGCGGTCCGGCGTGGGGCGGCTGTTCATCATCTCTTCTTCGGTGAGCAGGTTGGTGTTCCGAACCTTGGCCGACGGCGCCGTTCCTGCCGCCTGCTCACCACCGCCCTCGATCGTTCCGCTGGCGCCCGGCTTCAGTCCGACCTGCGTCGTGTGCGAGCGTTCGGCCGCCGCTGCCGACTTGCCGTAGCCGTTCGGCGCAGCGCCCGTCAGCATCTTCTTGAAGGCGTCTTTCAGCGCGCTGATCTCGATGCGGTCCTGCGGACGCTTCGGGCCGGCCACGCTCGCCTTCACGGTTGCCAGATCGAGCTCGAGCGAGGTGGTGTATTCGAGCTGTCCCTTCTTCGGCATGCCGAACAGCCCCTGCGCCTTGAAGTAGTTGCGGAAGACGTCGATCTGCTCGTCCGCGCGGCCGGTCAGCTTCAGGTAGTTGCAGGTTTCTTCGTCCACCGGGAAGAAGCCCATCGTGGCGCCGTATTCGGGAGCCATGTTGGCGATGGTGGCGCGGTCGGCGAGCCCGAGCGAGGCGGCTCCTTCGCCGAAGTACTCGACGAACTTGCCGACCACCTTGGCCTTGCGCAGCATCTCCGTGAGCGTCAGCACCAGATCGGTCGCTGTGACCCCTTCGCGGAGCGATCCGGTCAGGTTCACGCCGACCACATCCGGCGTGAGGAAGTACACAGGCTGGCCCAGCATCCCGGCCTCGGCCTCGATTCCGCCGACGCCCCACGCCACGATCCCCAGTCCGTTGATCATGGTGGTGTGCGAGTCGGTGCCGACCAGCGTGTCGGGATACCAGACCCCTTCCTTCTCCAGGACGCCGCGGGCCAGGTACTCGAGATTCACCTGGTGCACGATGCCGATTCCCGGCGGCACGACGCGGAAACCGTTGAAGGCCTGCATTCCCCACTTCAGGAACTGGTAGCGCTGCTGGTTGCGCTTGAACTCCATGTCCATGTTCTTCTGCAGCGCGTCGGGGACGTTCGCGAAGTCGACCTGCACCGAGTGATCGATGACCAGGTCGACGGGAACGAGCGGCTCGATGAGTCCGGGATCCTTCCCGAACTTCTGCGCCGCCGTGCGCATGGCGGCCAGGTCGACGAGCAGCGGCACACCGGTGAAGTCCTGAAGCAGGACGCGCGCGACCATGAAGGGAATCTCGTCGGTGCGCTCCCCTCTGGCCCGCCAGTTGGCGAGCGTGCGGACGTCTTTTTCGGTGATCTTCTTGCCGTCGACGTTGCGCAGCACGGATTCGAGAACGATGCGGATGCTGACCGGAAGCTTCGAGACCGGTCCGATGCCGGCGCTCTCGAGTTTGGGCAGCGAGTAGAACTGTCCCTTGCGGCCGTTGCCGAGATCGAAAGAGTCAAACGTGTTGAAGGTGTTGTGCGGCATGCTGTCCTCAGCGTCCAGGATGGGTGAGAACTCGACCTCGAGCAGGTCAGTTTCGCTCCCCCCGACCCGGGTTGATTTTTGTGGCGCGCAGAGAGGAAGTCAGGTCGACTCGCGCCCGGATTCGGAGTGTATCACTCCCCCTCCCGGCCAGTTGCTGAGTTGCTGAGTTACTGAGTTGGCCGGGCGGTCCGTTCGCGTGCAGGCCGCGAACTCAGCAACCGAGTAACTCAGCAACTCAGTAACTCAGCAACTGGGTGGTCGGGCGGCGCTACTCCCCTTGGCTCTGCCGCCCCAGAGCCTTGGCGACGAATTCGGCGCGGCTGTGCATTCCGGTCTTCTCGAGGATGCGCCGGACGTGCGTGCGGAGCGTGTTGGAGGCGATGCTCACGGCCCTGCAGATGTCGTCGCTCGACGACCCGCGGAGAAGGTGCATGGCCACTTCGCGTTCGCGAGGCGTCAGGGCCCACTTGTCGAGGATCACGTCCTCTTCGATCGCCGCATCGGCAGGCGCCGGCTCGACGATGAGGAGCAGCCACCGCTCGCACCCTTTCTCCGAAGCGCGAGAGACGTTGACGTGGTAGCGATTACCGGACGGAAACGCCAGCGTCTGGTTGGGGCTGAACTCCGGTCCGCCGGCTCGGTCGATGGAGCGGATCAGACGGGCGATGGGGTGCGTGTGATAACTCTCGAGCAGGTCGCCTCGCAGCGCCTCGCTGTCGAAGAGCCGCTCGGCCTTGCGATTGAACGGCTGGAGCATGCGGTGTTCATCGACGATGACGATGGCCATCGGCAACCGGCCAAGAGCGGAGCGAAGGGCTTCGTCGTGGTCGCGCGGTGCAGTAGCCATAGATTTAAGGACTTGTAGAGAAGGAAGATGGAGTTTCGCAAGGACAGACATCACAATCTCCCGTAACCGGCGTTCATCCTGCCGGCGCAGCCGTGAGCGCGGCAGCCGTCGCCGGCTCCGTGCTCGCGTCCGGCCAGCCGCGGCGCTTCACCTCCTCGAACGAGAGCAGCGAGCTGGCGTAATAGTCGCGAACGAGTCTCTCCTTGCTGCTCCAGCACCACTTCCCGTCGTGCAGTTCGATGAGGCGCCGCAGCAGAAGGACCTCGCGCGCGGAGGACCAGATCCCGGCCCCTGTCTTCTCGCGAAGGAGCGATATGCGGCCGAGGGCCGCACCCTCGATGCGCGCCGCCATTTCGTCATCAGAAAGTGTGACACCCTCGCTCTCCGCAAACACTCTCGCCGCCAGCGCCACCGGCGTGACCGGAAGAGCGCGAGAGATCTCGGCCATGACTGCTTCGGCGAGATTCTGCAGGGCCGGCTTTCGCGTCGCAAAGTCGGGAGAAAGAATGGTGGGCTGCTCCCTGACGAAGTCGTCGACCGAGATCGGCGGCCCGAAACTGACGATTGCGTAGCCGTATCGTTTGAAGCGCCTGACCATGCTGCGAACTGTGTTCTTGAAGAGGAACTCCAGCGTGGTGTTCAGCTTCTCCAGCTTCGTGGATCGGTCTTCGATGCCGAGGAGCTCCTCCGTCAGATTGCGATCCTCCAGGACGCGGTCGTAGTTGATGGCGGTGGGAATGATGAAGAGCGGCGCGGTGAACTCGGGATCGCGTTTGGCGCTCACGATGTAGTCGAGCATGCCGAGCTTCGGCTTGCCGAAGGCGCCGTCCCGGCTCAGCCCCCCTTCGATGAAGATCCCCTGCGTGACGCCGTTCCTGGTGATGGTGCGGACGAAGTTCGAAAGGATGGCGTGGTAGAGCGGCTCACGATAACGGCGGCGGATGAAATAGGCGCCGAACCACTTGAAGAGATGGTTCAGCGGCCACACACGAGCCCACTCCCCCACCGCGTACGACAGGGAGATGAACTTGAAGAGCATGTGCGCCACGAGAACGTAGTCGGCGTTCGAGCGGTGATTGATGACGTAGACGACCACGCTCCCCTTCGGCGCCCGGGAGTTGAACAGCTGCAGGGGGGCGCGGTCGACCACGGGCCGGTAGAGGAAGTACATGATGGCCCGGGCGATGGGCGCACCGAAGCGGTAGTAGGCGAGAAGGTTGAACTTGGGGACGATCTCGCGCAGATAGGTCCTGGCCTGTCGCATGGCCTCTTGGGTGGAGAGGTGATTGTGCTTCGCGTAGTCGCGAACGGCTTCGACGACCTCGCGCGAGGCGAAGACTTCCAGCTCGATGTCGGCGTGCTGGCGCTTGAGCTTGAAGCGGTCGATGTGGATTCTGCGCGCGCGCTGATACCGCCGGGCGTAGCGTTTTCCGATGGCGAAGCCGATCGCCGCGGCAACGGCCAGAGCCGCGGCGACGATTGCGATGTCCATGGTTGGGGGGAAGTGTAGCGCCGCCGCCCACCCGGTTGCTCAGTTACTCCCTCCGGCCGCCGCCCAGTTGCTCAGTTGCTCAGTTATTCAGTTACTCAGTGCCCAGTTGCGCCGGGTCACCATGGCGACCCAGTGACCCGGTGACCCGGCGACCCAGTGACCCGGCCACCAGACCGCTCACTCAGCGCTCGATTTACGGCGCGGGCGGTGGAGGGGGAGCGGGCATGGCGGCGAGCTCGGCCAGCAGGTTCTTCGCCGCCGCGGGAAGGAGAGTCACGTCGTCGGCGGCACCGCGGGTCAAGATCACGATGACCATCTTCTTCCCGTCCGGCAGCTCGACGTACGCGGCGTCGTGGCGGACTTCGCTGGTGTCCCCTGCCTTCGACCAGAGCTTCGAGCCCGCGGGCAGCGCCGCGCCTATGTACTCCTTGACCTGGTTCTCGTCCTTCCGCTGCGGATCGAGCGGCCGCTGCAGCAACGCCATCATGGCGTCGGACGCGACGGGGCTCACGGCGCGGCCCCTGGCGATCCACAGCATGACCGCCGCGACGTCGTTCGCCGCGACGCGGTTGCGACGCTCGCGAGTAGGGCGGTTCGGTCCGTCCACCTGCACGTCGCGGCCGAACGGGCCGAAGCTCCACGGCTTGGCCATGGCGCTGATGTCGTAGCCCATGCCGTTGAAGTAGCGGTTGACCACACCGCGCTTGTAGATGAAGTGCTCGAGGGCGCGGCCCTGCAGCTCCGGTCCGCTCGAGGTGTCGCTGATGACGTCGAGGATGAACGCCGTGGCGTCGTTGTCGGAGACACCGATCATTTCCTTCAGAGCGCGCGGCACATCAGGGACGTTTTCCTTCTGCTGGTGAAAGGTCTCCACCATGAAGAAGAGCTTCACGACGGAGGCCGGATAAAAGGCGATGGAGCCGTGATAGTCGCCGCGCGCGAGCGTGGACGGCTTCGTCAGGTCGACGACGCTGATGGCGAAGTTCTCCGCCGTGAGCTTCGGGAACTGCTTGAGCGTCTGCTCGGCCGCGTTCCGCACCTTAGTCTCGATCGAAGGATCGACCGGAACCTGTTTGAACTCCCGA
>JADGOA010000127.1 GCA_017883215.1 Thermoanaerobaculia bacterium
TGCCGACGGACATTCCTGTCCGGCGGCTCCCGAGCAGCGTGGCCGACTGCAAGCGACAATCAACGATGAGCGCCCGCCCAGCGGCCGGACAAGAATGTCCGCTCTCCACATACCGGTGACTTCTGAGACAGCCTCAGCAGCGCGTCCGCGACTCTGGCCGCCACGCCGGCATCGGAGATCAGTTCGATAATGGGTACCGTGCGCAGCATTGAAGAGCAGCAGGCGGCCGGGCGGCAGGCCCGAAAACGGGTTCCGCGCAGCGGGCACGCGGATTGGCACGCCGCGGCCGGCCGCGACGTGGTCTCGATTCTGAAAGAGTCCGAACGCGATCGGATTCCGGAGCTTCTTCCGATCCGGTGGGAGCGGATGGCGGCCTCGCCATTCGGGTTCTTCCGCGGCGCGACGGCTGTCATGGCCCGCGATCTCGCCGGCCGTCCCGACACCGGCCTCATTGTGCAGATCTGCGGCGACGCGCATGTCCGCAACATGGGAGCGTTCGCTTCGCCCGAGGGGCACCTCGTCTTCGACATCAACGACTTCGACGAGACGATTCGCGCGCCTTTCGAGTGGGATCTGCTGCGCTTTGCGACGAGCCTCGTGCTCGCCGGCCGCGAAGCAGGCGATACCGATGACGAGTGCCAGGCATCGACCGGCGCGTTTGTCCGAAGCTATCGCGAAGCGGTGCGCGCGTTCGCGAAACTCCCGTACATTGATCTGCTTCGCGTCGAGGTGAAGCGAATCCTCACCGAAAAACCGATCTATCGCATTCTGCGGATGGCGGAGCGGGCCACTCCGCTGTGGCTGCTCGCCAAGGTTACCGAGGAGCGCGATTCCGGAGAGCGGCGGTTCATCGAACGGCCGCCGCTCCTCAGGAGGCTGGCGGCGCCGGAAGCAGAGAAGGTGCTGCAATCGCTCGCCCCATACGAAGAAACGCTGGCGGCGGAGCATCGCTTTGCGTTAGGCCACTATCGCCCGGTCGATTTCGCATTCAAGGTCGTCGGCACAGGCAGTGTCGGCGTCCGCGACTTCGTGATCCTCATGGCCGGCGCTGCGCAAGACGACGTGCTCTTCCTGCAGATCAAGGAAGAGATGCAGTCCTGCTATGCGCCGTACGTCGACGAGGCGGACACGCATCACGGACGACGCGCGGCGACCGGTCAGCGCCTCATGCAGCGAGCAACCGATCCATTCCTCGGCTGGACCGAGATCGACGGCAGACCATTCCTCGTGCGGCAGCTCAACGATCACAAGGCCTCGGTCGGGCCCGCGGACCTGACGGGGAAGCCGCTGGTCGAATACGCGACGGTTGCGGGATCGGTCCTGGCGCGGGCGCACGCGCGAACCGGGGAGTCGGCAGCGCTCGCCGCCTATTGCGGAAAGAACGAGTGGCTCGACGCAGCAATCACCCGTTTCGCCATCGCGTATGCCGATCAGATGGTGACGGATCATGCGCGCTTCGTCGACACACATCGGCAATGGCCGTGAGCCGACCTGTTTCGTAACTGCGCCTTGCAAGCGCCCACGGTTGTCGCAACGTATGGTCGCCAATACATTTCAAGAGATATGCTTTGTTCCATGGACGGGACGAGTCCGGTAGACACGGCTCCATTCGTGCATGGCCGACAACCACCTGACGTACGTGAGTCACGCCGTCGCTACCCGAGGGAGGTCTCATGAAAAAGTTGATCGCTACTGTTCTCTTCACGATCGCCGCCACGCCGCTGATGGCGAGCGAGATCCACGGAAAGGTCGCCACCAAAGGGGTGCGCGACTCTTCGAACGCCGTCGTTTTCGTCGACAAGGTGCCGGGCAAGACCTTTGCCCCGCCCACGCTTCACGCCCGGATGAATCAGAAGGGCATGCAGTTCTTGCCGCACGTTCTACCGTTGCTCGCCGGCACGACGGTCGATTTCCTCAACTCCGACTCCGTGCTCCACAATGTCTTCTCTCCCGATGCCTGCGCCGACCGCTTCAATCTCGGCACCTGGCCTCAAGGCCAGACGAAGAGCTTCACCTTCAAGAAGGAATGTTTCGTAGCGCTGCTGTGCAAGGTCCATCCGGAGATGGAGGGATTCGTTGCTGTTCTGCCGACTCCGTATTTCGCGGTCACCTCACCTGATGGCTCATACGAGATCAAAGACGTCCCCGACGGGACTTACACGGTCAAGGTGTGGCATCCGACGTTGAAGCCGGCACAGAAGAGCGTTGTGGTGAAAGGCTCGACCGAAGCGAGCTTCGCGATTGCCAAGTAAGGATTGCCAAGTAAGAGTAAGGCCAAGTAAGGGTCGGAGCTTCTGTTCGGAAGAACGGACATGCTGAGTCGGAAGGGATCTCTGGTCGCTTTCGCCGCAGCGTGCCTGGTGAGCCTTGCGGCGATGAGTGGGGCCGAGACTCACAAACGGATTTCCGGTCGAACCTCGCCGCCGCAAAAGCCGATCGTGACGCCGGTGGAAGGGCCCAGCAATTTGCATCGTCTGGGCATTAACTTCCAGGCGTCAGGCATGGGTCGCACGGGCGTCTGGGGACCGACGCCCGAATCTTACGAACCCCCACCCACCGACTTCACCGAGGCCGAGACAAACACGCGGCCCGTCGTTCTCAGTGGCGCCGACATCTACCGCCTCTCGTGCCAGGGGTGTCACCAGGCTGACGGCAATGGCTCGCCTCCGGAGATCCCGGCGATCACTGGTCCGCTGCAGGCGACGTCGGCAACTCTGATGGAGCGTCGGATGCAGGAACGGGGTCGCCCGATCACGCCGGCGTTCGCGCGCGAGCTCGCGGCCGGATCGAAAAAGGATCTTCTCGATCGTCTGAAGAAGGGTGGCCAGAAGATGCCGGCGTTCGGTTATCTCACCGAGAGTGAGGTTCACGCCTTGATCGGCTACCTCGACGTGCTCGCGGCCGTGCCCGACAAAGGAAAACCGGCAACAGTGATCGAGCCTCGCGAACGTGTCGGCGAGCTCCTCGTGAAGGGCACTTGCCACATCTGCCACGATGCGGCCGGAACCTGGCCCCGCCCGGAGGAGCTTCTGGGAGGGTCGCTTCCGCCGATTGCCGGCTTTACGACGAAAAAGACGATGCCGGATTTCATCTGGAAAGTGCGCCACGGTGCTCCGGTGATCATGGGTTCACCGCCGGCGCCGTTCCGCGGCCGTATGCCGGTGTTCGACTATCTGAGCGATGCCGACGTAGCCTCGGCGCACCTCTATCTCATGAAGTATCCGCCCCGGAACGCCGGCGGCCTTGAAGAGCCGCGGGGTTGATCACGGTCACTCGACCCCGAGGAGCTCGTCGGAGAACCGCCAGACTCCGTCCTCCCGGCGCATCAGGGCTTCGCCGTGGATCGCGGTAACACTCTGGCCCTTCACAAACAGGACTGCGCGATCGCCACGGATGAAGCCACCGGTGACCTCCGCCTTCTTCATCTCCAGGTGCTTTTCCGTCCAGCAGTAGTCGAGGTAACCGTCGAGCTTTCCTTCCTTTTCCTGCTGCTGCCAGAAGGCCTTCAACCTGGCGTCGAGAAGTGGACGAGCCGCTTTCACATCGCGCGTTGCGAGCGCCGATTGATAGGCGAGGTAAACCTTTGCCGCCTCTCCGCCGTCACGGGGAAGCGGCGTCCCCCACTCTTTCTCCGGCACGGGAACGTCGAGATCGACCTCGAAGGATCGATTCTTCTCCTTGGACCCCACGTGGCCCTGCAGGCGGCCCTGGCTCAGCCTGACCGTCGACTGCACCTCGTTGTCGAGGCAGTAGCCGCAGCCGTCGCCCGACCCGAAGTAATAGGAGAGGCCGTGGTACTTCCCGTTCGCTGCGAACTCGAGAAACACGACCCCATGCTCGTCGTCGACGAACCTGGCGTTGATGGCGTGGACACGGTCGTAGAACCTGTCGAAGTACTCGGGGTCGAAGCTGCCATTGCCGACCGCGACGCGGATGACGGCATCGCTGCCCACGGGAGAGGCCGACTTGAACCAGAAGCCGTACGCGCCTGTGATGTCGAGAGAAGCCTTCCCGCTTTGGAAGTGCCCGGAGGCCGACGCGGGGGCGGTCGCGGCGTCGGCGATAGGGACGGTGAGGACGAGCGCAAAGAGGAGCGGGAGAGCTCGGCGGGAGAATCCTTTCAGAGGGTGGCGCATGACGAACCTCCTGGTGGCCTGGATTTTCTCGAAGACGCGCGATTCTAGACCTTCATCGTCTCCAGCCCCAGGAATCCTCGACTAGTGACGTGCCGTTCTGCGGCGCGGGCCAGCCGGTGGTTCAGAGTAATAGACCATCCCCTACAAATCGTCCTGTGCAGTCAAAGCCGAAATTCTGAAGGCTGCACGTTGCGTCGGTGCACCCTCCTCGCTGGAGGATGCAACCCGGACCTTTGGATCAGTTGCGCCTGTCCACATGGATGCCGTCGGCGATGAAGCTGCCACGGTCCATCCGGCCGGAGATGCTGACGCGATCACCGCGGCGGAAGCGGTCTCTGTTGTTTCTGAGATTCACGTTCACCATACGGTTATTCTCGGTTCGCACTACCAGCAAGTTGTTGCGGCGATCGAATGAGACGACGGTGCCGTTCAGGCGACGCTCGTTGTCTCCGATGGAGTTGCTTTGCAGGAGCTCAATCGAGCGGACCTGAACGTCGCGACCATCGCGGTCCCGGCTGTAGACACCCATGCGGACGACATCGCCGGGCCGGAGCATTGAGGCTTGGTAGCGGCGTCCCTCGTTCACGCCTGTGACCGAATTCGGAACGAACAGATCCATGCCGTTCGTCAGCCGGACGCGCTGGCCATCGCGAGCACGCTCGACGGACGCGACGGTGCCCTCCACGGAGCGATTGGCGTACGCCCGGTCGCCTTGTGGGTTTGTCTGCGAATCGTCACGGTTCTGGGCGAAAGCGGAAGATGCAAGCAGAAGCGGGAACGCTCCGGCCAATACGATATTCCGAGCTAAACTCTTTGTGTTGAACACTCAGGGGCTCCTTTTCATGTGCTGCTGTCCCCTGTACCGCAATAGCGAGGCCACATTGGCGTCTGTGAGAGCACTCGGCGCGATCGTATTCGACACCATCCTCGTGACAATGCGATTCTGGGACTTCTGGCACGGGACCCGAGAATCCCGGATGATCCCGGTTGTCCCGCTCCGGCGTCACTTTCGCGCTCGGAACCGCAGGGCGCTCGCAATGACGGCAATGCTCCCGACCAGGTTCGCCGCCATTCCGACGATGAGCGGCCATTGACGGATCCGGACGCCGTAGATGAAGTAGACGACCTGTCCGCCGAGAAAGAGCAGGTAGGTGAGGATCGATACGTCTTCAGAGCTTCGGCGCTTCCAGATCCGGAGCGCCTGCGGAATGTACGCGGCGCCCGTGACGACGCCGACGACCGAGACGAGCCAGGCGAGGACACTGTCGAACAGGACCATGGATCCACGATACGTCAGGATCCCGCGGGATGTCTCGTCGTCCAATCGAGCCCCCTCTCCCCGCCGCAGCGGGGAGAGGGTCCGCGAAGCGGGGGTGAGGGGTCTTACGCTCGTGCAAAAAGCCTCTCATCCGCCTTCGGCACCTTCTCCCCGCTGCGGCGGGGAGAAGGGTCTCGCCTTGGGAAAGCCTCATAAACGGTGAGGGTTTCTTGGAATCCGCGTCACCGTCAAACATACAATTGAGCGAACGGACGCGTTGGTGGCCAGCAGCCTGCCGACGCGCAATTCGAAACACTTCTTCATCCAGCGAGGACTTCATGCGTACACGTCTGTTAGGCAGTGTGTCTGTAATCGCCCTGATTTTGACGATGCTGCCCGGACCGACGCCGAGCGCGGCCGCGCAGGCGACGCCAGCAAAACGGCCGTTATCGGTCGACGACATGGCGAAGCAGCGCGAGGTTCGCGATCCGCAGCTCTCTCCGGACGGCAAATGGATCGCGTACGTCGTGGGCACCATCGACGTCGAGAAGGATCGCCGCGACTCGGACCTCTGGATGATCAGTTGGGACGGCGCGGATCGCATTCGACTGACATCGACGCCGGACAGCAGCGAGAGCCTGCCGCGCTGGAGCCCGGACGGGCGATACCTGGCCTTCCTCGCGTCGCGCGGAGACGAGGAAGAAAAGAAGAAGGGCGGCCAGGTGTGGCTGCTCGACCGGCGCGGCGGGGAGGCGCAGAAACTCACCGACCTCAAGGGCGGCGTATCCGACTATTCGTGGTCGCCCGACGGCAAGCGCCTGGTGCTGGTCGTCAAGGACTTCGACCCGAATTCCGAGCTCGAGAAGAAGGAAGGGTCGAAGGGCAAGACCCGCCCGCCGATCGTCATCGACCGCTATCACTTCAAGCAGGATCGCGACGGATATCTCGGATCGCTCCACACGCACCTGCAACTGTTCGACGTGGACGCACGGAAGGCGGAGGTTCTGACGTCGGGCAACTACGACGAGAAGGACGCATCCTGGTCGCCGGACGGCCGGCTGATCGCATTCGTCAGCAATCACGAGAAGGATCCGGATCGCATCGACAACACGGACATTTTTGTCGTGGAGGCGAAGGCCGGCGCGGAGCCGCGGCAGCTCACGACGTTTCCGGGTCCGGACGGCGGCCGCCCGTCGTGGAGCCCCGACAGTCAGTCCATCGCCTACCTGCAGGGGGACGAACCGAAGTACTCCGCGTACAACCTCAACAAGCTCGCTGTGGTGCGTGCAGCCGGAGGCCAGCCGCGATTGTTGACGACGTCACTCGATCGGGCGGTGCAGGGACCGATCGCGTGGAGCGCGGACGGCAAGACACTCACGTTCGTCGTGCAGGATGATCGCATCACCTACGCGGCGCGGATGCCACTGGCCGGCGGGCAGATCGAGAAGCTGACGACCGGCAGGCGCGTTGTCTCGTCTCCTTCCGCGAACAGAGACGGCCGATTCGCGCTGCTGTCCGCCACCGCAAACGAGCCGGCCGAAGTCCACGCGTTAGAGAACGGCAACCTGCGCCGGCTCACGCACGAGAACGACGGGTGGCTCGCGAACATCCTGCTGGCAACCACCGAGGATTTCAGTTGCAAGGCAAAGGACGGCACGGAGGTGCACGGCCTCATGCTCGAGCCGCCGTCCTACGCGGCCGGGCGGAAGTACCCGACGCTGCTGAGCATCCACGGCGGGCCTAACGGTCAGGACGAGCACGCGTTCAGCTTCGACAGGCAGTTGCTCGCGGCCAACGGGTACGTGGTGCTGGCCGTGAACTATCGCGGAAGCGCCGGCCGCGGCAACGCCTACCAGAAGGCGATTTTCGGCGATTGGGGAAACAAGGAAGTAGTGGACCTGCTCGCAGCGGTCGATTACGCGATTGCCGGCGGTGTCGCGGATCCCGAGCGCCTCGGCATCGGCGGCTGGAGCTACGGCGGAATTCTGACCGACTACACCACCGCCACGGATCCGCGCTTCAAGGCCGCCATCTCCGGGGCAGGCAGCGCTTTGCAGCTTTCGATGTACGGGACCGACCAGTACATCTCGCAGTACGACCTGGAGCTCGGGCCGCCGTGGAAGAACCTCGACTCGTGGATCAGAGTCTCGTACCCGTTCCTGCATGCGGACCGGATCAAGACGCCGACGCTGTACCTCGGCGGCCAGTCCGATTTCAACGTCCCGATCGTTGGCGGAGAGCAGATGTACCAGGCGCTCAAGAGCATGGGCGTGGACACGCAGCTCGTGATCTACCCGGGGCAGTTCCACGGCATTACGACGCCCAGCTACGTCCGGGACCGCGTGGAGCGCTACCTCGCCTGGTACAACAAGTATTTGACACCAAAGGGGCAGTGAACCGGAGAAAGGACGCTCACGTGACCAGGACAGTCGTCATCGCCATCGGCGGCAACTCGCTCATTACGGACAAGCAGCACCAGCGCGTTCCCGACCAGTACGCGGCGTGCGCCGAGACGTGCCACCACATCGCGCCGCTCCTCCGGGACCCGGACCTCAGACTCGTGATCACGCACGGAAATGGTCCGCAGGTGGGCTTCATCCTGCGTCGGTCCGAGCTCGCGTCAAACGAGCTTCATGAGGTGCCGCTCGCCTCATGCGTGGCGGACACGCAGGGGGCGATCGGATTCCACATCCAGCTCGCGCTCTTCAACGAGTTCCGGCGTCTCGGCATCGAGAGGGCTGCGGCCACGGTGGTCACGCTGTGTCTCGTGGATCGGTCCGATCCCGCCTTCGAGAAGCCGAGCAAGCCCATCGGGTCGTTCCTGTCGAAGGAGCAAGCGGAGCACCATCGCGTAGCGGACGGGTGGGACATGGTCGAGGATGCGGGGCGGGGATGGCGGCGCGTCGTCGCCTCGCCGGCACCGACGGCGATCCTCGAGCTCGGCGCGGTGAGGAGTCTCCTCGACGCCGGGTTCGTCGTCGTCGCGGCGGGTGGAGGCGGAATCGCCGTGGTCGCGAACGCCGCAGGGGAGATCACGGGCGCGGCCGCGGTCATCGACAAGGACCACGCGTCGAGCCTTCTGGCGCGCCAGCTCGGCGCCGAGCTCTTCGTCGTCTCGACGGCGGTCGAGAAGGTCTGTCTCGCCTTCGGGACGCCGCAGCAGGAGGACATCGACCACATGACCGTCGCCGAGGCGCGTCACTACGCGGCCGAGGGCCACTTCAAAGCGGGGAGCATGCTCCCGAAGATCCAGGCCGTCATCGCCTTCCTCGAGGGAGGCGGCCGCGAAGCGATCATCACCGACCCTGCCCACGTCGGCCTCGCTCTCGCCGGCAAGGCGGGCACCCACATCGTCCCGTGACCCGGACGAGGAGCCGAATACGCTCCGGCGAAGGGCTTTTGAACCATTGGATGATGAGCCGGTCGCGCTTCTTGTAGGGCACGGCTGCGCCGTGCCGAATTCCCGTGGGCGGGTGGGGGCCGGGGGTCAGATTCCGTCGTCTGCTGCGGTCGCGCACTCTACGCCCGTAGCGGAAGACGGCGGTTGTTTCCGTTCCGAGTCTGACTCCTTTGGCCCTGCCCTCTCCGGACGATAGAAGGTATGACCCCAAATGACAAAGGACCGCCCTCCGGCGTGACCGACTATCATTCCTTCATGCCTTTCCTGCAGATCACCGCACTTTTCGTGTTGGCTGTTATGCCCGCGCCTTCCCGCAAAGTTGGACCGGCAGACGTGGCTTTCCTCGTGAGCGAGAAGGATGTGGCGTCCATTCTGGAACCGCTCCGGGCCGCAGTGACCAGCGGTGACCCTCTTGTGCGCGCGACTGCCGCGCGTGTCATTGGCGTGCGCGAGGTCCGACCGTTGGTTGCAGCGCTGCGCGATCAACTCAGCCGCGAGACGGATCCCGTCGCCGCGCGCGAAGAGATCCGAACGACCGCATGGCTCGGAAATGAAGCGGATATCGACGCCGCCATCGCGGCCAGCGGCAGGTGGCCCGCTTC
>JADGOA010000128.1 GCA_017883215.1 Thermoanaerobaculia bacterium
CTTGGTATCGCCACGTTCCCGATTTCTGCACAGCCTCTCAGGATGACGGGGGAATCTGCCCTCTGCGGTCTGCCCTCTGCGGTCTGCGGTCCGCGGTCCGCGGTCCGCGGTCCGCGGTCTCCGGTATGATCGCCCTCGCCGGAGCTCGAGATGATGAACTTGCGGAACCGCTTGGTTGTTTGTTCCCTTGCGCTTGCCGTTGCGGGCGCAGCATTCGCAGCGCCGAAACCGAAACCCCACGCGAGGACAACGAAGGGGCTCAACGTGCCGTCGATTCAGTACAAACACCGCACGCTGGCGAACGGGCTCGAGGTCTACTCCGTCCAGGACAAGTCGAGCCCCACCGTCGCCATTCAGATCTGGTACCGCGTCGGATCGAAAAACGATCCTCCCGGGCGCAGCGGCTTCGCGCATCTGTTCGAGCACATGATGTTCAAGAGCACGAAGAACATGCCGAACGAGATGATGGACCGGCTCACCGAGGACGTCGGGGGCTACAACAACGCCACCACGCGCGATGACGCGACGCAGTACTACGAAGTCGTGCCGTCGAATTACCTCGAGACCCTGCTCTGGGCCGAGGGCGATCGGATGGCCACCCTCGAGGTGAGCGAGAAGAACTTCACCTCCGAGCGCGACGTCGTCAAAGAGGAATTCCGCTTCCGCATTCTCGCGCCGCCATACGGACGCTTCTGGTACGCCCTCGAGAAGAATTCGTATTCCGTTCATCCGTACAGGCGCCCGAGCATCGGCAGCATCGAGGACCTCGACGCCTCGACCCTCGCCGACGTGCAGGCGTTCCATCGCGCGTTCTACCGTCCCGACAATGCGGTCCTGGTCGTGGTCGGCGACTTCGACCAGCCGCAGCTCGACGGTTGGGTCGACAAATACCTCGGCGTGGTTCGGCCGCCCGATCTGCCGATTCCCCGCGTCACGGTCAAGGAGCCGGCTCGCGCGGCGACGAAGCGGATCACCGAGCACGGCCCGAACGTGCCGCTGCCTGCAGTCGGTATGACGTGGCTCATTCCTCCGGCCTCGCATCCCGACGGCGCGCCGCTGACCGTGGCCGCGACGATCCTCGCGCAGGGTGAATCATCCCGGCTGTACGAGTCGCTCGTCTATCGAAAGAAGATCGCTCAGGACACGCAGGCCGACGCCGATTTGCGCGAGGACTCCGGCCTCTTCATCGCCACCATCACCATGGCCAGCGGCCACACCGCCGATGAAGGGGAGAAGGCGCTTCTCGGAGTCATCGGAACGCTTTACGACAAACCGGTCGGCGCGGCGGAGCTGGAGAAGGCGAAAAACCAGATCATCGCCACCATCCTTCGCGACCGCGAAACGAACAACGGCAAAGCCGCCGACATCGGCAATGCTGTGGTCGTCTATCACGATGCTGGCGAGGTCAACCGTGGAGTCGATCAATTGCAGGCAGTCACAGCCGGAGACATTGAGCGTGTCATGCGCAAGTACATTCGCGACGGCAAGCCGCTGATCGTTCGCTACGTGTCAGATTCTCCTGAAAAAGCGGGCGGAAACGGTGAAAAACACTCCGGCAACAAGGCCGACGGGGGGCAGCAGTGAAAGCAAGCATCGGGGCTGCACTTGCGTTCTGCATGATCGTGCCCCTCATAGCGAGAGCCGAACTGCAGACTCCGCCGCTGCCCGCTGCGCCGCGTGCGGTGAACGTCCCGCAACCGGCGGAGAAGACGCTCGCCAACGGTCTGCGCGTGATCGTGATCCAGAAGATCGGGCTGCCGCTCGTCGCGGTGCGGCTGATGGTGAAGACGGGAGGCGAGGCCGATCCGCCGGATCGCGCGGGCCTGGCGGACATGACGGCGTCACTTCTCACGAAGGGGACGACCACCAGATCGGCTGAAGAGATCGCGCGCGACGTGGAGGCTTTGGGAGCGACGATCGAGAGCGGCGCAGCGTGGGACAACTCCTTCGTGGCGCTCAGCGCGCTGGCGTCGAATTACCCCGAGGCGATGAAGTACGTCGCCGACGTGGTGCTGCATCCGACGTTCAAGACAGAGGAGATCGACCGGCTGCGCGAACAGAACATCGACGAGCTCCAGGTGGCGCTGACGCAACCGCGTTCGCTGGCCGGCTACGTCGCCGCACGCGTCATTTACGGCGGCGGCGCGTACGGCCACAACCTTGGCGGCACGCCGAAATCGCTGCAGGCCATGACCCGTCCCGACATCGCTCGCTTCCACGAGGCGTACTACCGGCCCGACAACGCGGTGTTCGTGGTGGCCGGGGATGTCGCGCCGGAAACGATGTTCGCGCTCGCCGAGAAGTTGCTCGGGACGTGGAAAGCGTCCGGGACGATGCCCTCCGCGCCGCAGGAAGTCGCGGCTCCGGCGGCGCAGCAGCCGCGGGTCGTGGTCGTCGACCTGCCGGACGCCGGACAGGCTGCCGTCGTGGTGACGCTGCGCGGGCTGCGCCGCATCGATCCCGAGTACAACGCGGCGCTCGTCGCGAACGCGGTCATGGGCGGCGGTTACTCGTCCCGTCTCAATCAGGAGATCCGCATCAAGCGCGGTCTGAGCTATGGAGCGGGCAGCGCCTTCGAGTTCCGGCGCATGGCCGGTCCGTTCACGGCGTCGGCGCAGACCAAGAACGAGTCGGCCGCCGAAGTCGCGACCATCATGCTCGATGAGCTGGCGAAGATGACGTCGGCCGCGGTGGCGTCGACCGAGCTCACGCCGCGCAAGGCGGTCCTCATCGGCAACTTCGGCCGTGCGCTCGAGACCACTTCGGGTCTGGTGGGCCGCATCGCGCAGCTCGCGCTCTACGGCCTGAGCCTGACCGAGATCAACAACTACATCCGCAACGTGGAAGCGGTCACGCCGGCCGACGTGCAGACGTTCGCCGCCGCGCATTTGAAGGCCACCCAGGCCGCGGTGGTCATCGTCGGCGACGCGAAGAAGCTCCTCGACGCCGTCAAACAGAAGTTTCAGGACGTAGAAGTGATCCCCATCGCGCAGCTCGACCTCGATCTGGCGACGATGCGGAAGGCCGCTCGGCCGTAGGGCACGGCTGCGCCCCGCCCTACGGTCGCCGCACGCGTTTCGTGGTTCGCTGCAGGTGCCCAGGAATCACAACATTGGCACGATTTTCCGAGGACCTGATCTCAATGCGCCGGTTATCCCCACTCGTCGCCATCCTGATCGTGGCCGCCATCCTGGCGACGTTCGGCACGTTGATCTGGCACGCGGCGCGCGAGTTCCAGGCTAACCTGGTCAAACCGAAAGAAGAAACGGCCGACCTGACCGCTCTGGTGACGCAGGTGCGCGATCTCAGCCGGCTCGAGACTGCCTCGATGCGCGTGGTTCACGTCGGGACGATCACGCAGTCGTATCGCCTGGTGCCGAACGCACTCGCCGGCGACGAGCTGACGTTCATGGCTACGGGCGACGTGATCGCCGGGGTCGACCTTTCGCGAATTCAGCAGAACGACGTCTGGCGCGAGCCGGACGGAACGATCGCTCTTCGCCTTCCGCCGTCGCAGATTCTCGTCAGCCGGATCGACAATCGCGAATCGCGGGTGCTGTCGCGCAGCACGGGGGTCTTCCGCCGGAGCGACATCAACCTGGAGAGCCGCATGCGCCAGCACGCGGAGATCGCCATTCGTCAGGAAGCGCTGCGCAAAGGAATCCTGACGCTCGCCTCGCAGAACGCCGAGACCAAGCTCGCCCCGTTCCTCCACACCCTCGGGTTTCAGAAGGTGCGGTTCGTCAGGTCGATGGGAATGACGCCGCGGCTGTGATGAGTCCCTACTCGCTGCAGTCAATGCAACCCTCGCTTCGTCGTCAGATACACCGCGAAGCTGCCGAGCCAGTGACCGCCTTCGTAATGTTCTCCCGTGACGGCGGCGAGGCCGGCGTCGCGATGCGCGGCGGCGGCTCCGGTGAGAGCGGCGACGCGTGGGTCGCCGGGAGGGAGGCCGGAGGCGATGCCCTCGAGCATCCAGGCGCGGCTCAGGTTCAGCCCATCGAGGTGGGCGAGCTTCGGATCGCTCGGGTCGGTGACGACTTCGGGCCGCAGCCACGTGGTCGAGCCGTCGACCGGGATCTGCGGAAGGAATCCGCCTAACCAGGCGGCGTAGTCGACCGGCGGAAGGATGCGCCGCATCACGTCCGCTTCGCCGAGACAGGGCGACAGGAAGTCCTCACCGGATGGCTCGTAAGAGAGAGGGCAGCCTTTGTCGGCGAAGTAGAACTGGCGCGCTTTGGTCGTGGCGATGTTGACCAGATCCTGGTCCTTCGCGCCGCGCGCGGCATCGAGGATGAGACCCAGGCCGAACGCGGTCTGATCGTGCTCACCGATTCGCACCGGGTGGGAGAGCTTCGGGAGCCATGTCCTGATCTTGTCGCGTGCCGCTTCTTCGAGCGGCCGGAGGTTGGCCGAGAGCTGGCGCGCCGTCGGATCGTCCCACTCTCGCAGCTCCTGGCCGAGTTGCAGCAGCCAGGCGAGCCCGTAGGGGCGCTCGAAGCTCGCCCGTCCCTCGCCGCGGATGTATGCGACTTCCTGGGCGACGTGCTCCGGAGTGATGTCGGCGCTGAGCGCTTCGCGCGCCGGTTTGGCGAACGGTGCGTTCGGGAACGTGCGCGCCAGGCGCGCCAGCAGCCAGTGGCCGTGGACGCACGAATGCCAGTCGTAACAGCCGTAGAACGCGGGCGTGAGCTTGCGCGGCGGCGCTGCGTCCTTGTCGCTGCTCAGCGTGTGGGAGATGTGATTCGGATACTCCTTGTGTACGCAGGCGAGGGCGAGGTTCGCAAATCTTTCCGCCGAACGCTCGTCGAACTCGGCGGCGTAGAGCGGGAGGGTGGCGGCAAGTGCGAGCAGGACTGCGATTCGGCGAAGCATGGGGCGAATTTAGCACGGCAGACCGCAGACCGCAGACCGCAGACCGCGGACCGCAGACCGCGGACTGCAGAGGGGGAACCTGGAGGGACGCGCAGCAGCGCGTCCGCAACTCTCGTCGGCCCTCCGCCCACCAGAGCTGCGGGCGCGCTGCTGCGCGCCCCGACAGGATGGCAGGCTTGGCTCGTGTCATTGGAAGCGTGGCGGTCCGCGGTCTGCCGTCTGCCTCCTGGCACTCCCGTTGCTGCTCACTTCGCCATGGCAGTCGAACCCGAGGAAGACGAACACATTTCGCGGCAGGTGGTGTACGAGCACACGACGTCGTCGCGTCAGAACATCGGCGTGATCATCGCCATCGTGGTCCTGGCGCTCGCACTCGTGGTTTTCATCGTGATGCAGGTGCGGCAGAAGCCGCCCAATCGGCGCGGCGAGCTCGACGTTCCGGCGCCGCAGGTGGTGGTGACGAATGTGCCACTGCCCGTCGTGTGCGTCTGAAAAGCGGACCGCGGACCGCAGACCGCGGACCGCGGACTGTGCATTGCGGATGACGCTCTGCAGGATGGCGCCACCGCCCTCCTATCGGAAGAGCTGCGATCTCCGACCACCGAGCACCGACCACCGAGCACCGTCCCGAAAAAGAATGTTTCGCTCTCCATCCGCGTTCCACCGGCCGATGAAAGTCATACGGGCAGCGAAGTACGGATTCTGCTCCGGTGTCCGCATCGCCGATCTGAAGGTCAAGCGGTTTGCTGCGGCTGGCGGGCGCGGAGCGATTCTCGGACAGGTCGTGCACAACGAGCGCGTCGTCCAGGAGATGGAGGAGCTCGGCGTTCGCACCGTCGACGAGATTCTTTCGGTTGCCGAGCCGACGATCGTGTTCTCGGCTCATGGCGTGCCGCCTTCGTTTCACGATGAGGCGATATCGCGCGGCCTGCAGATCCTCGACACCACCTGCAAGTTCGTGTACGACATCCACCGCGAATCGAAGGCCGCGCTCCTGGATGGGTACCACCTGGTTTTCATCGGCGACCCGAAGCACCGCGAAGTGATCGGCTACACGCACGACCTCGCCCCCGGCGTCTACCACATCATGTCGACGGTGGACGGAGCGGAGAAGGTCGACTGGTCGCGCTACCCGAAGATCAAGATCTTTTACCAGACCACGCTGAATGCATCCGATTTCGAGCCCGTGGTGCGCCGCATCGAGCAGCTCGCCGCCCGCGTCGAGCGGGGGGACACGATCTGCTATGCGACCAGAGAGAACCAGGACGCCGCGCGTGTGCTCGCCCAGGATCCACAGATCGACGTGATCATCGTCATCGGCGGGAAAGAGAGCGCGAACACGAAGCACCTCTGGGACATCTGCCGGGCGTCGAAGCCGTCGTACCTCGTGCAGGGAGCGGTCGACATCGACCCCCAGTGGCTGAGCCATGCCCGGACCGTCGGCCTCACGGCGGGAGCATCGACGCCGGATTACGTGGTCGACGAGGTCGAGCAGAAACTGGCGGCGATGTAGGTGCTCGGAGTCACCGTCCGAGCACCGAGCACATCTAACCACAGCAATTTTCACCCTCTCTCCAGCTGTTCTTTACCGCGCGATGAAACTCATTCGCAGTCTGCTTCTGAGCCTCGCGCTCGTGGCGCCGGCGATTGCGGGCGCTGCCGAGCTCAAAAACATGGTCCCGGGCAACGTCGAGGCGTTCCACTATTCGTGGCGCCTCCGCGGCGGGCTCTCCTGGATCGCAGGGCTCGTGTTCCCCCGCAGCGGCGTCGGCGCGCTCACGACCACGTTTCCCGATGGCGAGCGGACTACGATCTCCAGCGAGCTGCTCATCACCTCGCCGGGCGAAGGGACAAACGCCTTTTACCTCTACCAGTCGCAGATGGATGCCTCGGGCAGCAAGACGCTGATGACCTATCACGGCTATGCGTGGGGCAACCGATCGCGAAAAGAACGCACCGTCTTCGATTACGTGCGGCGCCTCGCTCACACGCACAAAGAGACACCGACGAAGGTCGAAGACAAGGTCAGGCCCCTGCCCGACATACACCTCCGCGACGTCCTGACTGCGATCTACTTTCTCCGCCAGCACGCCGACACGATCCAGGCCCCGCTCACGACCACGATCTACTCGGACGGGAAGCAGTACCCCGTCGTCTTCCGTCGGGCGGGGCAGGCCACGTTCACGATCGGCGGAGATCGCGTTCCTGCCAGCGCGTTCGAGGTCGTCGGCGCGCCGGGGGGCGAGAGAAAATGGCCCGGCGGCGTGACGGTCTGGATCTCGGATGACGCGCGGCGAATCCCCTGCCGGATCGAGATCGCCGAGACGCTGGTCTCGCTGCAGCTCGATCTGGAATCGGTCGAGTCGTACTCGCTGCTCAAATAGAGCGAGTAGGGGCTGAGGCTTTCACCACAGAGGCACAGAGGAACAGCGAGAGCCACCTCTGTGCTCTCTGTGCCTCTGTGGTGAATGCCTCTTGTGGCTACGTGGTCAGCTCGGCTGCCGGGATCCCGAGGCCGCAGAAGAGGCCGACGATGTCGAGCAGCTCTGCGACGTGGAACGGCTTCTCCAGGACCACCGACGGCTTCAGGTCGAGATCAGCCGGGTCGAGCTTGTAGGCGGAGATGACCACCACCGGCATGTCCTGCTGCCGCGCACGGAGCCACCGCAGCCACTGGCGTCCGTCCATCTTCGGCATGGCCAGGTCGAGGATCACGAGGAGGATGTCCGGATTCTGCTCGACGAGCGGAATGGCCTGCTCTCCGTCGATGGCCGTGAGCACCTCGAATCCGTACGGCATGAGCAGATCGCGGTACGAAGCGAGCAGCTTCGAGTCATCGTCGATCACGAGGAGTTTGCGCAATTTCTGCGGCGTTCGGCGGGCTCGAATGCTCAAGAGATCGCTCCAGTCTTGGTGCGGTATTTCGAATCAGACGGGTGCAAAGTGCATACCGCGAGACCAGTCCTGAGTCCTGAGTCCTGAGTCCTGAGGGCTGACGGTATCAGCACGTACGAGACAATCGCGCGGAGCCCACTCAGGACTCAGCACTCAGGACTCAGGACTTCGCTTACCGCGAGTCGCGCATCGGCGGCACGACGGATGGGATCGCGGAGGGTTGCAGGGCCGAGGGGCGCGGGAGGAGCGTGAAGCGGGAAGGATCGTAGCGGAGCGCGAGAAGCTGTCCCTTTCGGATGGCGACCTCGCGGGAGAGAACGACCCGAAGCTCGTGGCCGCCGGTCAGAAGGCCGCGAGCCACCCAGCGGCCGCTGTCGAACCACGCCTCCTCGATGCCGAAGATCAGATCGGAATCCTCGCCCGGACCGGCCACGACGAACTCTTCAGGGCGGACCAGGGCGACGCCGTTGCCGCTGAACGGCGGCTGGTCGATGTGCCACCTGCCGATGATCGACTCCACTTCCGTTCCCTCGATCCTCACCGGAATCACATTGACCTCTCCAGTGGCGATCGCCGCCGCCTCGGTCCCGGGAGCTGCGAAGAGCTGCGGGGCGCCGCCGCTCTGGACGACTTTCCCGCCGTCGAGCACGACGACGGCGTCGGTCATGCCGAGCTCCTCGCGCGATGACGGTGCGCTGATCACGGTCGCGCCGGTGACGCGCAGAAGGCGGTACAGCTCGTCGGCCATACCGATGCGCGCCGTGGGGGCGGCGTGGTCGAAGAGACGGTCGGCGACCAGGATGCCGGGGCGCAGGAGCTCGATACGCGCGAGGTGGACGCGGAGCCGCTCCGTTGCCGAAAGAGTCGAAAGCCGGCGGTCGAGCAGAAGCTCGAGCTGCCACTTCGACGCCGCGAGCGTCAGCTCGTGAAAACGATCGGGGCGATCGAGCGACCGCGAACGGACGGCATTGACGAGGGCGTGTCGGACCGACCAGCGGCCTGGCAGCCCGAGCTCGGCCCTGACCCACAGCAGTGGTCTGCGCGAGGTGCCGAGCGTGTTCACCACGCGCGTTCCGATCCGCACCTCGCCCGACTGCGGCCTTAGCTCGCCGGCGATCAGCCCGAGCAGCGTCGATGCGCCGCAGGCCGGCGGACCGACGATCGCAGTGTGCGTGCTCTTCGGGAACGTCAGGTCGACGCCCTGCAGCTCGAAGCCGGATTCATACCGATACGACACGCCGTGGAGGGAAACGTCGAGCACGTGGGGATTGTAAGGGGAAGGCGCGGTGCCATCCCACGCAGGTGTCATCGCACCGGGCGGTGTCGTCCCTCGCTCACGCTTCTAATGAACCCCTGCAACCCGAATGTAGGGACGCGCAGCAGCGCGTCCGCAGTTCTCGTCGGCCCTCCGCCCACCGGAATTGCGGACGCGCTGCTGCGCGCCCCTACAGGTTCATCACCGCTCCACCGGCCCCTGGCCGTTGACCAGCTTCTAATGACACGCGCCAAGCCTGTCATCCCGAGCTGCCGAAGCCGCGGAGCGGCGGAGGACAGCGAGGGATCCCCCGCACTCCCGGGGTGGC
>JADGOA010000129.1 GCA_017883215.1 Thermoanaerobaculia bacterium
CAGCCTGCGGCTTACATCGGCCACGTTCGCACCCTTGGCCAACTCCATCTCCGCCTCACGCAGCTTCTTCACGATCTGCTCCGGCGTATGCTTCTTTCTCTTCATGAGAGTCCTTTTGCCCAGCTCGGGCTGTCAGACTCTCATATCAGATGGCACAATTTTTCGGGAGCACGCCAGTGCCTTCCTGGCAGTGGGGACGGCGGTTCGGGTCGGGCTGTGTGGACGGCGAGGTGGTAGTCGGAGGGTCACATCTGCAGGCTGCAGTTTTCTCGCTTCAGTCCGCCGTCCCCTTGTCCGCACGGCGCGAGCTTTCCCCCGCCAGCACCTTGAAGAGCGTGATCCGATTGGCCTGTTCGGCGAAGCGGAGTCCCACCAGCCTCTGGCGCGCAGCGAAGAGCGAGCGCTCGACGACGAGCACCTGGAGGTAGCTGTCGATGCCGGCCTCGTAACGGGCAGTGGCGAGTCTGTGCGTTTCTTCGAGCGACGTGACGAGGCCCTCGACAGCAGACCTCTCGTTCGACAGCGCCGAGCGTTCCGCGAGCGCGTCGCTCACTTCGGCGAACGCCTGCTGGATCGCCTTCTCGTACTGTGCGACGGCGATCTCGCGCGAGGTTCGCGTCGCGGCGAGGTTCGCCCGCAGCGCGCCTCCGGCGAAGATCGGCGCCACGATCTGTGGCGCGAAGCTCCACGTTCCCGTGCCTGATCCGAACAGCGACGACACCTCGGGACTCAGCGTCCCGGCCTGCGCCGTCAGCGTCACGCGCGGAAAGAACGCTGCGCGCGCCGCGCCGATGTTCGCGTTCGCGGCCATGAGCATGTGCTCGGCCGCGAGGATGTCGGGGCGCTGCAGGAGGACGTCGGACCGCAGTCCCGGCTCGATCTCTGCAATCGGCTCGACCGCTCGCAGGCCGTCGGGGAGGAACTCCGCCCCGACCGGCTCGCCGACCAGAAGCGAGAGCGCGTTCTGATCGACGCGCAGATTCCCCTCGAGGCGCGCCACATCCGCGCGCGCCGATTCGACCAGGCTGCGAGCCTGGTTCATGTCGAGGTCCGTAGCCACGCCGAGGTCGCGGCTCTGGACGATCAGGTCGTACGACGACTGGTTCGCCGCCAGAGTGGAGCGTGCGAGCGAAAGGCTTTCGCTGTCCGCGGCAAGAGCCAGATAGCTGGTTGCCGTCGCCGAGACGACCGAGAGCTCCGTCGCGGCACGGACCTCGTCGGTGGCGAGGTACTGGTGGAGCGCGGCGTCCCGCAGCGAAGCGACGCGCCCGAAGAGGTCGATCTCCCACGTCGGAATGCCGACGCTGACCGAGTACTCGCCGACCGTGCTCGCCTGGCCGTCCGAAGACATTTTCTCGGGGACGCGATATCTCTGGCCAACCGCGGCGGCACCGAATCCCGGGTAGAGCTCCGAGCGCTGAATGCGGTACATGGCCGCCGCGCGCTCGACGTTGAGCACCGCCACACGGAGGTCGCGATTGCCGGCCAGCGCCCGCTCGATCAGCGACTGCATCCGCGGGTCGGGAAACGTCGTGCGCCACTCCGTCGCCGAGACCGCTGATGCGGCCTCACTCGGCGCAGCGGCAGCCGGCAATGCATCGGGGACAGGAAGCTGCGGTCGCTGGTACTGCGGCGCCAGCGAACATCCGGCCAGCGTCAGAAGCAGCATGAGCGGAATCGATCTCGTTCTCATGTCACACCACCTCCGCGGAAACAGGGACGACGGGTGGCGGCGCCTCGGGGGTCGCTTCCTTATTCGCGTGTCGGTGGCTGAAGAAACCGACGACGAGGACGAAGAACAGCGGGATGAAGAGGATCGCCAGGAAGGTCGCCGAGGCCATTCCGCCGAGGACACCCGTTCCGATTGCGCGCTGAGCGCCCCCTCCGGCGCCTCGTGCGAGGGCGAGCGGCAGGACGCCGAACCCGAACGCGAGCGACGTCATCACGATCGGCCGGAGCCTCAGCTTCGCTCCTTCGAGAGTGGCCTCGATCACGCCCAGCCCCTGGGCCATGTGCATCTCGGCGAACTGCACGATCAGAATCGCGTTCTTGGTCGTTAGGCCGAGGACCGTGAGTAGCGCGATCTGGAAGTAGACGTCGTTGGCCATCCCGCGACTCGACGAGGCGATCACGCTCCCGACGACACCGAGCGGCAGGGCGAGCACGATCGAGATCGGCACCGTCCAGCTCTCGTACAGAGCTGCGAGAACGAGGAAGATCACGAGAACCGAGAATGCGTAGAGCAGTCCGGCCTGCGACTCCGACATCCGCTGCTCGTACGACAGGCCGGTCCACTCGTAGCCGATTCCGGCCGGGAGTTTCCCGACGAGTTCCTCCATCGCTTTCATTGCTTCGCCCGAGCTGCGCCCGGGCGACGGCTCGCCCTGGATGTTCATCGCGGGGAAGCCGTTGAAACGCTCGAGGCGCGGTGAACCGTAGATCCAGCGCCCGCTCACGACTGCGGAGATCGGGACCTGCTGGCCTCTCGTGTTGCGGACACGGAGCCGGCCGATATCCTCGGGCAACATACGGAACGGGGCGTCGGCCTGGGCGTACACGCGCTTGACGCGCCCGCCCTGTACGAAGTTTCCGATGTACGCGCTGCCGAACGCCGCCGAGACGTAGCTCTGGATCGCGTTCACCGGAACGCCGAGCGCGCCGGCTTTCTCCCAGTCGATGTCGACCTTGTACTCCGGCACGTCGGGCATGCCGTTAGGACGCACACGCGCAAGCCGCGGATCCTTCATCGCCATCCCGAGGAGTTGATCACGCGCTCTGCTAAGCTTCTCGTGACCCACGCCGCCGCGGTCCTGCAGCATGAAATCGAACCCTGTCGCGATTCCGAGCTCCGGCACGGCGGGAGGCGGGAACAGGTAGATGATCGCAGCAGGATCGCCCATGAATGCCATCGTCGCCTTGCCGGCCACGTCCTTTGCGGAGAGCCCGGGCTTCCGGCGTTCCTTCCAATCCCTCAGCTGCACGAACGCGAGCGCCTGGTTCTGCGCGCGACCCGCGAAGCCCATGCCGGAGATCGTCGCGATCGATTGCACTGCGTCCTTCTGATCGACGAGGAGGTGATGCCGCAGCCTTGCGAGAACGGCATCCGTCTGTTCGATCGTGGAACCGACCGGAAGCTGCACCATCGCGAGCAGCGATCCCTGGTCTTCATCCGGCAGATACCCGGTCGGCATCCGTCGATACAGCAGCAGCATCGCTACGACAATGAGCAGGAAGATGACGGCGAAACGTATCCTCCGTCCGAGAACGTGAGCGACCGACTTCACGTAGACGTCACGGCTGCTGTAGAACGTGCGATCGAACCAGAGGAAGAACGGCCGGGACACTTTCCATCCCGTCTCGGCAGCTTCGTGGCCCTTTTCGACCCTGCGCAGAAGTGCCGCACAGAGCACCGGCGTCAGAACGAGGGCGACGACGATCGACAGCAGCATCGACGCGATCACGGTGACGGAGAACTGGCGGTAGATGACTCCGGTGGAGCCCGGGAAGAACATCATCGGCGCGAAGACGGCGGCGAGCACGAGACCGATGCCGATCAGGGCGCTGGTGATCTCGTCCATCGACTTGCGCGTCGCTTCGAGTGGCGGGAGGCCTTCCGTCGTCATGATGCGCTCGACGTTCTCGACGACGACGATCGCGTCGTCGACCAGCAGGCCAATGGCGAGCACCATCGCGAACATCGTTAGCATGTTGATCGAGAAGCCGAACAGGCCGAGGACGCCGAACGTCCCGAGGATCACGACCGGAACCGCGATCGTCGGGATGAGCGTCGCCCTGAAGTTTCCGAGGAAAAGGAACATCACGAGGAACACGAGGATGATCGCCTCGATGAGAGTCCTGAAGACTTCTTCGATTGCCACCCTGACGAATGGCGTCGAGTCGTACGGATAGACGACTTTCATTCCGGGCGGGAAGTATTTCGACAACTCCTTCATCTTCGCCTTCACGCCGTCGGCCGTATCGAGTGCGTTCGCCCCCGACTCCTGGCGGACCGCGAGCGCGCTGGCGGGCTTCCCGTTGAACAGGATCTTCATGTCGGGAAGCTCCGTTCCGAGCTCGACGCGCGCTACATCCCTCACGCGCACGACCGATCCGTCGGAATTCGTCCGAATCGGCACGGCGGCGAACTCCTCGGGCGTCTTGAGGAGCGACTGCACGAGGATCGACGCGTTGAGCCGCTGTCCCGGAACCGCGGGCGCGCCGCCGAGCTGGCCGGCAGACACCTCGACGTTGTAGGCGCTTACGGCCGCGATCACGTCGTCCGTCGTCATGCCGTACTTCGTCAGCTTGTTCGGGTCGACCCAGACTCGCATCGAGTAGCCGGTGCCGAAAACCTGGGCTTCACCGACACCCGGTACGCGCGCGAGCGCGGATTCGACCTGCGACACGACGTAATCGCTCAGGTCTGACTGACTCATGCTGCCGTCTTCGCTGGTGAGCGCGACGATGAGCAGGAAGTTTCTGGTCGACTTGCTGACGCTCACGCCCATCTGCTGCACGACCTGCGGCAATGAGGGGAGCGCGATCTGCATTTTGTTCTGGACCTTCGCCCACGCGAGATCGGGGTCGGTGCCCGGCTTGAACGTCAGCGTGATCTGCGCCGTCCCCGAGGAGTCGGCGGTCGAATACATGTAGAGCATCCGGTCGAGGCCCGTCATCTTCGTCTCGATCATCTGAATGACGGAGTCCTGGACGGTTTCGGCCGAGGCGCCGGGATACATCGCGGTGATGGTGATGGACGGCGGAGCGATCGGCGGGTACTGCGAGATCGGGAGGTTGTAGATGGCCAGGCCGCCGGCGACCATCATGCCGATGGCGATGACCCAGGCGAAGACGGGGCGCTCGAGAAAGAATCTGGATAGCATGGCCGTCTCCTAACGTGCCGTCGCGGCAGGCTGCGGCTTCGCGTTCGGGTCGAACGCCGTGGCGCGGACCGGCGCGCCGGGCCGTACCTTCTGGAGTCCTTCGACGATGACACGGTCGCCCGGGGCGAGGCCCTTCGTCACGACCCAGCGGTCTTCGATCGCACGGCCTACTTCGAGCACGCGCTCCTCGACCTTGTCACCCGGTCCGACGATCCAGGCGATTGCCTGTCCCTTTGGGTTTCGACTGACGCCCTGTTGAGGCACGAGAATCGTGGCGTCGTCCACGCCCTCGGTCACGATTGCCCGCACGTACATGCCGGGAAGCAGCACGTGGCGCGGGTTGGGGAAGGTCATCCGGAGCATGACCGATCCGGTCGAGGGATCGACCGTGACATCGCGGAACTGGAACGTTCCTTCGAGCGGGTAGGGCGTGCCGTCCTCCATGAGAAGCTTCACGCGGGCCTTCCTGCTCTGGTCGGCCTTGAGGGTGCCGCTCTCGAGCGCCGTCCGGAGCTTCAGGAGATCGGCCGACGACTGCGTGACATCGACGTAGATCGGGTCGAGCTGCTGGATGACGGCGAGAGGAGTCGGCTGATAGGCCGTCACCATTGCGCCGATCGTCACGTTGGAACGTCCGATGCGGCCGGAGATCGGCGCGCCCAGCGGCGTGTAGGCGAGGTTGATGCGCGCGCTCTCGAGGGCAGCCTTCGCGGCGGCAACCGTGGCCTCGCCGCGAAGCAGCGCGGCTTTCGCGTCGTCCGCGTCCTGCTGCCCGGCGGCGCGGATCTTCGCCAGTCCTGCAATCCGCTCTGCCCGCGAGCGGAGCGCGGGGATGTTCGCTTCCGCGGTCTGCAGAGCAGCGGCGGCCTGTTCCCAGGCGCTCCGGTACGGGGCCGGATCGATCTGATAGAGCAGGTTGCCGGCACGCACGTCGCTTCCCTCCTCGAACTTTCGATCGAGGATCAGGCCGGTGACCTGCGGACGAATCTCGGCGACGGCGGATGCCGAGGTCCTTCCCGGCAGTTCGGTCGTGAATTCGACAGGCTCGGCGCGAACGGTGACGGTGCGGACCTCCGGAGCGGGCATCGCCGGTGGTGCTGTGGCTCGGCTGCAGGCGGAGAGCGCCAGAGCGGCGGCCAACGTCAGAAATCCCGCAGTGAAGAGCCGTGAGTGGAAACGCTTCATGAGAACTCCTCCAAAACGCGGCGACGCGGATTCGGCCGCAGCGGCTGGTCCGTCGCGGGCAGTCTTGTTCGTTACTGTCGTGTTCAGTGCAGACTGAACAACATAGTCACGACTGGATTTTATCGTCAAGTGGGATTTATCTTTGTGACCGGCCGCTACGCGCGGTCGAAGGACGCCCTCAGGCGAATCGAGGGCTTCACCGCCTCCTTCGTGCAGGCGACGGAGATGTGGACCTGAACGGTATGACGAGAGTGAACAGACTGCAGCGCATCGACTATCCTTCCGGCGTGAGCCGGCTCCATCCAGCCGCGGTCGAGTTCATCGAGCAGCTCGCGCTGATCGCCGAAGCCGACGGCCTTCCCCGCATCGCCGGCAGAATCGTCGGCCTCCTGGTGATCCGGCAGGAGCCGGTGTCGTTCGACGAGATCGTGGGGCAGCTGAAGGTGAGCCGCGGCAGCGTCTCGACGAACACGCGCCTGCTGGAATCGCGAGGTGTCGTCCGCCGCGTCAGCCGTCTCGGTGAACGGAAGGATCTCTTCGAGGCCGGCCCTGACTTCTTCGAGCGCATGCTGGAGCAGCAACTGCAGCGACAGCGGGCGGCGCAACGAATCGCCGCCACAGCACGCAGGAACCTCCCGGCGAGTCAGGCGCGCGCGAGAGAAGCCCTCAAACAGATGCAAGAGCTGAGCGGGCTCCTCGTGGAGTCGACCGAAAAGACCCTCGCCGCCCGGAAGAAGGGGAACCGCTGACCGGCCTGCTTCGTACTGCCGGCCGAACTGGTGCGACAGCGTAAGATTGCGCCCGGTGACGAGATGAACCTGACGCGCTACGCATGGCTCTCGATCGCAGCCGCGATCGTCACGATCGCCATGAAGTCGGCGGCCTACTTTCTGACCGGTTCGGTAGGACTCCTGTCCGACGCCCTCGAGTCGGTGGTCAATCTGGTGGCGGCGGTCATCGCGCTGGCCATGCTGGTGCTCGCCGCGCGCCCGGCGGACGAGGATCATGCCTATGGCCACACCAAGGCGGAGTACTTCTCCAGCGGCGCCGAAGGAGCGCTCATCCTTGCCGCCGCGATCAGCATCTGCTGGACGGCCATCGAACGGCTGCTCCATCCGCAGGAGATCGAGAAAGTGGGCCTCGGGCTCATCATCTCGGTCCTGGCGTCGGGGGTGAACTTCTGGGTGGCCCGGGTACTGCTCCGGGCGGCAAAGCAGTATCGCTCCATCACCCTGGAAGCCGATTCCCGCCACCTCATGACGGACGTCTGGACCTCCGGCGGGGTGCTCGTCGCGGTGGGGGCGGTGGCCGTGACCGGCTGGCAGAAGCTCGACCCGATCATCGCGCTGGGCGTAGCCGCGAACATCATCTGGTCGGGCGTACAACTGATGAAGCGGTCGGCGCACGGTCTGCTGGACGTCGGCATCAGCGAGGAGGATCGCGCAGCGGTCGACGCCGTTCTGGAGCGATACCGCACGCGGGGCATCGAGTTTCACGCGCTGCGGACGCGTCAGTCGGGCTCGCGGCCGTTCATCGCCTTCCACGTTCTGGTGCCGCCCGAATGGACGGTCGTGAGAGGGCACGACCTTCTGGAAGAGATCGAGGCCGACATCGGGGCGGCGATCCCGCGGGCCCACGTCTTCACCCACCTCGAGCCGTTGGGCGATGCGCGGTCCGATGAGGATGTGCTGCTGAGCCGTGGCTTGTAGGTCGTGATGCCTGAGCTGCCGATCCGGTACCCGAGCCGGCTGACCGCAGCCAAGTGGAGGTCTGACCCTCTGCCCCGGACCACGCGTGATTCCGGCCCCGGCGTGTGTTGGCATTTCGCCGCGCGGGCCGCGCCGCCGAAGCGCAGGACCGTGCTCTAACGCGCGCCATCGTCCTCTGACTTTCCAGCGAAGCTTCGCCGTCTCATCACGCCCCAAATGTCCGCAGGTCGGCTCTGCCCTCCGCGACCGCAACCTACGTCCACGATCTACCCTTCGCTGGCCGGTTCCGGATGCAGCACGATCCGGCCGAGGCGCGGGTCACAGGAGCGAACGCGATGCTCGGCGGTGACAAGCTTCTCGTGCACGACCTTCAACGGCGTGTCGTCGGCGAGAAGACAATGGCACGACACATCGAGCTGATCGCCGACGCGGCGGAGTCGAAAATCGTGGACGTCGAGCACGCCGTCGATCACCATGGCCGCCGCACGCAGTGCTGCCTCGAGCTGCGGATCGTGAATCTGCTCGGCATCCGTGGCGATGGCTCCGGCCGGTGCCACATGCGTCACGACCGAGCGGACGCGCGGCATCTCAGCGGTGATCTCGCTCTCGATCGCCGTGACCCGGTCGTGAACCTCCTTCAGCGTGAGGGCTCCGTCGAATTCCAGGAACGGCTCGATGTCGAGTGCGCCGTCGACTTCCATGATGCTGAGATCGCGGACCGCCACACCATGCCGGGCGGTCATCGTGCGCACCTGGTCGGTCAGCGATTCGTCGCTGGAAACGCGCGGCACCGTGCGGACGGTGACTTCCGCGTGCGGCACGATTCCTTGAACCGCGTCGGCCACTTCCTTTGAGAACGACTCCGTCCGCTCGAAGGAGAGCGTCCGTGCCAGCGCCACGCGAACATCGGCGAAGGTGCGATTGCCGGCGCGGCGAAGGCGCACGGCCTCGACCGAAAGGACGCCCGGCACGTTGACAACCGCATCGACGACGCGATCGTGCAGGCCGGCCGGCGCCGCGTCGACGAGCGCGTCGACGGTCTCACGGCCGAGGCGCCACGTCACCGTCATCACGATGCCGGCGACTGCGAGCGCGGCGATCGGATCGGCGAGGTGCAGGATCGGCAGGTGATAGGCGCGTCCGGCCCAGACCAACGCCAGACCGAGAATGACTGCGCAGCTCGACCAGATATCGGTGCTGAAGTGCAGCGCGTCGGCCTCCAGCGCCTGACTGTTGTACTTGACGGCCACCCTCTTCAGCGCGCGCGAGCGCCAGAAGTCGGTGGCGATCGAGAAGGCCATGACTACGAAGGCGGCGATACTCGGCTCCACCTCCACGCCGCGGAACACCAGCCGTTTCACCGCCTCGTAAACGATCCAGACGCAGGTCAGTGCGAGCAATCCCGTCTCGATGAACGCCGAGAAATTCTCGAACTTGCCGTGTCCGTAGTGGTGCCCTTCATCCGCCGGGCGATCCGAGACGCGCACCGAGACGAGCGTGATGACCGCCGCGACCAGGTCGAGTGCCGAGTGCAGCGCCTCGGACAAAATGCCCAGC
>JADGOA010000003.1 GCA_017883215.1 Thermoanaerobaculia bacterium
CCACGGCGATCACGCGAAAGCCGGCGCTCTCGACCTCGCGCCGGATCGTGCCCATCGTGTAGAAGCGAAGGTGCGTGTTGTCGAGGATGCCCCTGTCGCGGTACTCGAATACGCCGAAGAGCAATCCCAGGCGCACCGTGATGTTGGCGATGTTCGGGACGGAGATGAATACGCGGCCTTTCGGGGAGAGCGACTGCCGGACGAGCTGCAACAGCGCGGGGGCGTCGCGAAGATGTTCGAGGACGTCGGCCAGGACGACCGCGTCGACGCCATTCGGGAGTCTCTTCACCTTCTCCAGGTCGGCTACGAGAGCGGTGTCGAATCGCTCGCGGAGGGGACCGATACAGGCTATTTCGTACTCGAACCCGATGGTCTTGGAGAAAAGAGCCCGCACGGCCAGGCCGAGGTGGCCAGCCGAGGCGCCGAGGTCGAGAAGAGTGCCGCCGTGAACGGCGTAGCGCCGGATCAGGGAGATGAGAATTCGATGGCTGCTGCCCTCGAAATCCTTGAAATCGTAGACGTTCGGCATTGAGGAGCCGCGAATCCTATCAGTAATCGGACCACGGCCGGCCGCTCGAGTCGAGGCCTGGCGCGCCGCTTCGAACGTCGATGATCGACGGCGCGCTCGCCGCCGGGGCTGCCGCGCGGAAGTCGTCGACGCGCACGTTTTCTTCGACCGTGAGACGCCACGTGGACGCCGAGCTCGTGATCGGGTCGACCGGAATCTTTGCGAGCTCGCCGCTGCGCACGAGATCGGCGAGCGTGTGTGCTTTCGAGTGATGATCCTCTTCGTATGCCTTCAGTGCGGCGCGCATTGCCGACAGGTGCCCGCGGAGCGTCTGCTCCTTCGCCTTCTGCAGCTGCTCGTTGTGCCGCTGTACGGTGTGCCAGACAAGGACCATGGCCAGGACGGCGACGATGCCGGTAACGGCGATGGTTTTCCGTGTCATGGGTGGTCAGTTGCTCTCAGTTATGAGGTGTGCACTGAGCAACTCAGTAACTGAGCAACTGGTCGAGCGGCGGAATCAATGAGTTCCGATCGTGCCGATATTCTTGAGCGAAACGGCCAGTCCGTACGAAATGGCGGACTTGCTGCGGTCGAAAGTCAGGTAGCGCCTGAACTCGAGCGCCAGCCCCCAGCACGACGCGTTCGCGCCGACCAGATAACGCTGTTCGAGGAACTCACGGAGCTTCGAGTCCCAGTTCAGTGACACGTCGGCGCGAAAACGGTCGTGAAAGAGATTCGATCCGGTGTTGATGCGAATTTGGCTGGAGTCTGTGTTCGTCGTGCCGGGCTGGCTGAAGTTGGCGAACCAGGTGAAGCCGAGGTATCTGGCGTCGTTGGCCCCGCCGCCGATGAGATTCGCCGAGAGGCTGGCCTGGTCGATCTGATGAGAGACGTTTCCCCAGGTGCTGCTGGCGTCGAAGGTGATCGACTGGTATGGATTCACATGGAGGCTGGCCACGAGCGGCGTGAATTTCTGATTGGTGTCGATGGGGATCGACGAGCCGGCAAGGTTGCCGCCGGTTCCGCTGGTGAACGGCTTGGACAACGACACCGTCTGGCGGATAGAGAACGAGAGCACTTCGCGAGGCGACGCGTTCGGGCCGGCCTCTTTGCCGATGATGCGCTGAGTCAGGGAGTACTCGACTGAATCTTCCACGATCGGAAGGAACGGCGAGTCGACCGTATCGAAGCGGATCACGCGCGACTGGTCGTTGATGTTGGTGGTGTAGATGTAGCGGAGGCGCGGTTCGATGACGTGCTTGAATTTCGTGAAGCCGCCGATCTGCTCGTTGAAGACGCGCGAGAACGAAGGGCCGATCACGTCCACCTGTCCCTGTGCATAGAAGCGGTTCAGCGGCTGGTCTACGAGGTTCATCGGTGAATAGGGATTCGTCGGGTCGGTCGGATCGAGGCTCGCCGAGTAGTGCGTCTCGCGCGCCGAGATCTGCGGCTTGATCGACAGCCATGCCGGCGTGCGCAGCTGAAGCGACAGCGTCGGAAAGATGTCGCCGCGGTAGTAGTTCGCGTTCTGCGGCGTGTTGCCGCTGCCGTAGGCGTTTACGGTGCCGCTGGTCAGGAGATGCGATGCCGACGACTCCATCGAGAAGTACAGAGGCAGGTTCATCACGCGCTGCGGATACATGCGGAACTGCAGCGAAGGCAACTGCTCGAATCTCTGCTTCAGCTGCGGTGACGAGAGGTCATCCGGTACAACGTGGCCGAGAATGATGTCCCGCCGGTCGGTGAGAAAGTTCAGCGAGTAGGTCGCGGTGTTCTTCGTCAGGTACGCCGACGAGTAGATGTTCGACAGCATGTGCAGTCGCGGATCGCGATCGTAGGTACGGAAGAAGTCCAGATCCGAGTAGTCCTGCACGTCAACGACGCCGCGAAACCCGCCGAAAAGCTTTTCCTGATAATGGCGGTACTGATAGCGCCACTGCTCTTTTCCGAGAAGGGGATCGCGAACGGTGTAGGCGCTGAGCTCGCCGATCTTCACGTTGGGCGAAGGCACGTACCGAACGTCGACACCGACGCCGTTGTAGCCCTTGGTGTTCAGGTCGGCGTATCCGGTGATGTCCGCCGAGTCGCCGATAGGGACGAAGTACCCGAGCTCGAGCCTCTGGCCGAGCGCGTGCTGCTGTCCGGCGCGCACCTCGTAGCCGGTGGAGAAGAGCACTCGCGGGATTAGAAATCCCTGCGAGCGGTCCTTCTTGGTCGGGTAGACGAACCGCGGCAGCCAGATGATGGGCAGGTCGCGCGCTCGGAACGAGACGTCCTTCATGTGCGCGTAGTCGTCGAGCGTGACGTCGGCTTCCGCCAGGTGGAACGACCACGACGGGCGGTCGAGATCGCAGGAGGTGAACACTCCGTTGGTCAGGTGATAGGTGGTGTCGCCGGTCTTCTCGATCTTGTCGCCGACGAAGTACATGGTCGGTTCCATCGAGGCCGTCGCCTTGAAGAACGTTCCCGTCTTGGAGTCGAGGTTGAACACGGCGTGATCGGCAGTCACGCGCGTAGGGCCCTGGTCCACGATCACATGCCCTTCGGCGACGGCGTCCTTGGTCTTGAGGTTGATCGTCACCTTGTCGGCGC
Organism: Thermoanaerobaculia bacterium; assembly: GCA_017883215.1. Lineage (GTDB taxonomy): Bacteria > Acidobacteriota > Thermoanaerobaculia > Gp7-AA8 > Gp7-AA8 > JAJXWV01. The sequence goes on from JADGOA010000003.1 coordinate 3,101, forward strand.
GGAGCTTCACATCCTGATAGTCGACGCGGACGTCGTTTTCCAGGATGACGTATTCGTCCTTCTGAAACTCGACGTGCCCCTGCGGGGCGACCTGCCACTTCACCTCGCCGCCCTTCTGCAGTGCGGGCTGCACGAAGCGGAACTTCTTGATCTGGGTCTGGGTCGTGTTGGTGGGCGCCTGCGCGAAGGCGGAGGCGGCCATCGCGAGGGCGGCGAGGAGCGTCGTGGAGAGTCGTTTCATACGAGGGGACATCGACGGCGGCGAAAGACGCCCGGATGCCTCCGTCTGCGAGATCACGGCTGCATTTTATCCGACGGCGTGTCCATGCTCTCGGCAGCCTTCAGCGACGCACGGTCGATGGCGGTCATTTCCTGGAGGTGCATGCGCAGTTTGATGATCTCGAGCTGATGCAGTCGGGCCACTTCGTCGGCGCGATTGCGCTGCCGCCGCTTTCGAAGAGCAATGCGGATGGCCAGGCGGACGAACTCGCGATGGGCGTGTGGGTCGATCCATCCCCCTCGGCCCAGGCGGCGCAACGGGTGCGCCGTCGTGGCCACGTCTGCATCGGACATGAAGCCGAGCGCCGCCTCGTGTGCGAGCTCCGCCCGCATGTCGGGCCACTGCCTGAAGACGATGACCACGGTAATGACTGGAATCGCCGCGGCGACGGCCACGCCGATGTCGCGATCACTGGCGTGACGGGCGAGGACGATCGGAACGTACGCGGCGAGGACCGCAGCAGCCGCGGTCATGGTGTCGATGGCAATCTGCCGCGCCCGGTCGGCGACGTGAAATGCAGCGTATGTGACTCCGTACCCCGCCGTGGCGCCGCTGAGCACCAGCTGCGAGAACCAGCGCAGCTCGTGGGCACCGGAGAACAGCGCCAGCGGTACGGCCGCGGAGGCGCCGGTCAGCGATCCGAGGATCATGCCGTCGGCGGCTTCGCTCTCGTCGCCGGTGTGGCGAACCCACACCGCAGCGATGGTGAGAAGCAGGGCGGCCACGAGCGGTGTCGCGACGGCTGGAATTCCGCCGGCAAAAAGGAGGACGAGGCCGACCAGGATGCCGGCGATCACGGGACCTCGAGCGGCTCGCCCGAAACCGCTATCGACGGTCTTGAGAAATCGAGCTGCGGCCATCGCAGCAAAAAAGGAGGCCAGGAGAATGAGTATCAGAACGGGATCGGACATGCTGAAGGGAGAGGAAGTATAGCGAGTAGCGGGTGCGTGAGTGGGCGGCAGGTTCTCGAAATGAACATGCACACGACTGCGCGCGTCGCCCTACTCGCTACTCGCCGGCTCTTCGAAGCGGATCGGGTGGCGGAGGAAGTACCGGCGCGACCTCTCGATGTCATGGCGGATCTGGTTGGTCAGCTCCAGCGCCGAACGGAACTGCTGCTCGCGCCGCAGCAGCTCGTGGAAGTAGAGGCGCACCGTGTCGCCGTAGACATTGGAGTCAAAGTCGAGGATGTGACTCTCGATGATCATGGCGTAGTTCTCGTACAGCGTCGGCCGCACGCCGATATTGGTGACGCTCTCGAATGACCGGGAAAAGCTCTCGAATCGTGAGGTCGTGACGTAGACGCCGCCGCCGGGATACAGGTCGTTTGCTGGCGCCATGTTCACCGTCGGGAAGCCCATCTTGCGGCCGAGGCGGCGTCCGGTCTCGACGCGTCCGTCGATGAAGTATGTGCGGCCCAGTGCCGCGGCTGCGAGCCGGAGCGACCCCTTGGCGATGGCGTCGCGGATGAACGAGCTGGACACCCGGATGCCGCGGATCTTGACGTCAGGCACGCCCTCCACTGCGAAGCCGAAGCATTCGCCGGCCGCCTTCAGCTTCTCGAGATTTCCCTCTCTTCCCGCGCCGAAGCAGAAGTCCTGTCCCAGTCGCACCTCCGCCACCTTCAGCGCCAGGACGAGAAACTCCTCGATGAAACGGTCGGCCGTCCATCGCGAGAACTCGTGCGTGAACGGGACGATCATGAGCGCGTCGACGCCCATCGCGGCGATCAGTTCCTCCTTCTGGGGGAGCGTGAGGATCTGCTTGGGAACGCGATCGGGAGCGACGACCGAGAGCGGATGCGGATGAAAGGTGATGACCGCCGACGGCCGCTGCAGCTCGCGGGCGCGCGCAATCACCCCGCGGATGATCGCCTGATGGCCGACGTGCATCCCGTCGAAATTGCCGATCGTGGCGACGCAGCCGCGGGGAAGGTCAGTCTGCCGGAAAGGGTCGTAGACGACGAGCATGGCCGTGCGCGGGGCGGAGTGTAGCTGGAAAAGAGTCCTGAGTCCTGAGTTCGGATCCGTGAGGGTCGCCAGGTCGCCAGGTCACCGGGTCACTGGGTCGTGTCTCCGCAACCGGGCAACCCAGCGACCTGGTGACCCCACTCAGCACTCAGTCACTCAGGAGTCTCGAATGTCATCTGCTCGCCCGGATAGACGAGATGCGTTCCTTCTGCGCGGGCGTTCGGGTTCATCGCGTGAGGCCGTGTCGCGCCGGGACCCATGATGTGCACGACTTCGATTCCGCGCCGCCGCAGCTCGTCGCTGACGAGATTCCGGTGGCAGCGCCACGGCACCGCCTCGGCGCACATGATGGCGATGACTTTCGCCGAGCGCAGCAGGGAATCGACGCCATCCCGGAACTCGTCCGTGGCCATGTGATCGGCATAGGCGCGGAACTGTTCGTTCCGCCAGGCCGTGTTCGGCGAGTCCGGCCGCGCCTTGCGCCGCCCGCCGAGCTCGGGCATGTGGACGTACTCGATCCCGCCCTTCGGCAGCTCCACGGCCAGCGAATCTCTCGAGAAGTGTGGGTAGCGGCGCGAGCCCGGATATCTGCGGATGTCCGCCAGCCGCTCGATGCCGTTCTCGCGGAGGAGGGTGACGAACTCTTCGAACGAGCGCGTCGAGTGACCGATGGTGAAGATGCGCATGTGCCACGGAGTGCGGGCCTCTCGCCCGCCGTTGCCAGGCGGCCCGCGCCCGGCGCCTTTAGTGTACCGAGAGCAGCTGGTTCCCGGGCAGGCCACGCATCGCGGCAGGCGACGCCCACACTCCGCGCAGTCGAATTTTCCCGATAATCCCGCTGTTCGCCAGAGCATCCTATGCCGTACTACGCCGAGCATGCCCAGCAGCTGAAGCGCGATCTCACCGCCGAAGTACCGGTCGAGGAGTTGCGCCGGCTGCACGAGAAGCGGCCTCTGCTTCATGCCACGGTCGCGACCGGCAATGTGGCCGCCCTCCTGCTGTCGGCGATCGCCATCGTGCATTTCCAGCGCTGGTACGCGTGGCTGCCGTTCGCGGTCGTGGCCGGGTTCGCGGTGTTCGACTTCACGGTGCTGCTCCACGAAGTCGTGCATCGTGCCGTCCTCCGGCAATCGAGCGACGGCGCGTACCGCGTGTTAGGCCTGCTCTACGCGATGCCCAGCGGCATCTCCGCGTCGCAGTTCACGCGCTGGCACCTCGACCACCACGCGTCGCTGGGGTCCGATCTCGAGGATCCGAAGCGGCACTACCTCTCCCCGAAGCGGAATGCGCGCTGGCTGAAGGCCCTGTACTTCACTCCCGCCCTCTTCCCGATCTACTTCCGCGCGGCGGCGAAGGAGACGTCCGTCTACGAGCCCGAGCTGCGCAAGCGGATTGCGGGCGAGCGGCTCGCCACGATCGCATTTCAGCTGGGCGTGCTCATCACGATCGCGTTCGTCGGCGGCGGGTTCATCGCATTCAAGCTGTACGTCGTACCGGTGTTCTTCGTCTTCCCGATCGCGTTCGCGCTCAACCGGCTGGGGCAGCACTACGACATCGACCCGAACGATCCCGCGAAGTGGTCGACGCTGGTGAAGGGCTCGTGGTTCTGGGACTGCGCGTATCTCTTCTCGAACTACCACCTCGAGCACCACTACTTTCCTGGCGTGCCGTTCTACAACCTCCCGCGATTGCAGAAGCTGCTGATGCCGTTCTACGAAAAACGTGGCGTGACCCCCCACGGGTATGGTGAGCTGCTCTGGCAATGGCTGATCATGAACCGGCCACCGCACGCGAACTGGGAAGCGTCGGTCGTGGCGGAGCCGGCGACGGCACCTTGAGGAGTTGCTCAGTTACTCAGCTCCTTGAGCGCCTTCTCCATCCGCCGGATCCCCTCTGCGGCCTCGTCCATCGACAGGTTCAGAGGCGGGCGGAAGCGTGCCGAACTGTGGCCCGACGCGAGAACCATCGTGTCGTGTTCCAGAAACGCCTTCAGTGCCGCGTCGCGGACCTCGGTGCTCGGCAGATCGAAGGCCGCCATCAATCCGCGGCCGCGGACGTTCGAGACCAGTTGCGGGAACTCGCTCTGGAAGCGCTCCAGCTCGCTGATGAAGTACGCGCCGACCTTCGCCGCGTTGTCGACGAGCTTCTCGTCGGTGATGACTTCGAAATAGCGCTGCGACCGCACCATGTCGGTGAGATTGCCGCCCCACGTGGAGTTGATGCGCGAGGCGACCTTGAAGACGTTGTCAGGGATGTCGAGCATCCGTTCGTTCGAAGCGAAGCCGCACACCTGTGTCTTCTTGCCGAACGCGAACATGTCCGGCTCGATGCCGAAGTGCTCGAAGGCCCACATCTTTCCGGTGATGCCGACGCCGGACTGCACTTCGTCGAAGATCAGCAGCATCTCGTTTTCGTCGCAGAGCTGGCGGACAGCCTGGAAGAACTCGGGGCGGAAGTGGTTGTCGCCTCCTTCGCCCTGGATCGGTTCCATGATGAATGCGGCGATCTCGTCCTTCCGTTCGTGAAGGAACTGCTTGGCCTGCTCGATGGTCGCCTTCTCCCGGCGCGCGGCATCGGCGAGAGCCTCCGCGGTGGCGGGGAAATGGATCATCGGATTGTCGATGCGGGGCCAGTCGAATTTCGGGAAGTACTGGGTCTTGCGCGGATCGGCGGTGTTCGTCAGCGAAAGCGTGTAGCCGCTGCGGCCGTGGAAGGCTTCGCGAAGGTGCATGATCTGCGTTCCCTTTTCCTCGCGGAGGCCTTTCCTGAGGTTCTTCCGAACCTTCCAGTCGATGGCGGACTTCAGCGTGTTCTCGATGGCCAGCGCGCCGCCTTCGACGAAGAAGAGGTGCCTGTTGTGGGACGGAGGGATGGCCAGGCGTGCGAAGGTCTCGACGAACTCGGCCATGTACGTGGTGTAGATGTCGGAGTTGGCCGGCTTGTTCAGGGCGGCGTTGGCGATGCGCTCGCGGAACTCGGGATTGTCGAGCCGCGGGTGGTTGTATCCGATCGGGCAGGACGCGAAGTTCGTGAAGAAGTCGAGGATGTTTCGCCCGCGGCGGGCGTCGAACACCCACGAGCCTTTCGACTTCCGCAGGTCCATGACCAGCTGGTATCCATCGGCCAGCATGTGGCGCGAGAGAACGCTGTGTACCTCGGACGGCTGGACGTGGATCCGCTGATCTGTGATGGCGCTGAGGGTCATGCGCAAATGCTCCTGTGATTCGTAGATGCTGGAACCAGGCCGAGGGCCGTCGACCGATTCCGCTTGCTTGGGTTGACAGCCGTCGTTCGACAGTTGTCTGATTCGCGAGGCGCTCATCTTATCTCAGCGCCACGGCCGCAAACCAGTTGCTGATCGACTGAGTTGCCGTTTTGCAACGCGCGCCCGGCGCCGCAAATCCGCAACTGAGCAGCTGAGCAGCTGTGCAATTCAAAATCGGCCCTCCAAAGGAGTCTTCATGAAAGAAATCGTGATTCTGGGCGGCGCACGCACGCCCATCGGATCCTTCCTCGGCGCCCTCGCATCCGTCCCGGCTCCCCGCCTCGGCGCCACCGCCATCAAGTGCGCACTCGAAAGCTCCCGGGTCTCGCCCGATCAGATTCAGCAGGTGATCATGGGCAACGTCCTGCAGGCGGCGGTGGGACAGGCCCCTGCGCGCCAGGCCGGCATTTACGCCGGAATCCCTGTATCAGCCGGGGCCGTCACGATCAACAAGGTCTGCGGTTCGGGGCTGAAGGCCGTCATGTACGCGGCGAACGATATCCGCTGCGACGAGTACGACATCGCCATCGCCGGCGGGATGGAGTCGATGTCGAATGCGCCCTATGCGCTGACTCAGGCGCGGACGGGATATCGGATGGGACCCGGCAAGCTCGTCGACATCATGATCCACGACGGCCTCTGGGATCCGTACGGCGACAAGCACATGGGCAACTGCGCCGAGACGTGCGTGGCGAAGTACGGCTTCACCCGCGAACAACAGGACGACTTCTCGCGCGAGTCGTATCGCCGCGCACAGGACGCGACCAAGACCGGTAAATTCAAGAGGGAGATCGCCGTCGTCGAGATCGAAGGACGGAAAGGAAAGTCGGTCGTCGCGGACGACGAAGAGCCCTTTGCCGCGCCGCTGGAAAAGATGGGGACGCTCAAGCCGGCCTTCCTCAAAGAGGGCGGCAGTGTGACGGCTGCAAACTCCTCGAAGATCAACGACGGAGCCGCGGCTCTGGTCGTGGCCTCGGCCGAGTACGCGCAGAAGAACAACCTGAAGCCGATCGCGCGCGTGATCGCGCAGGCCACAGCGGCGCAGGAGCCGGAGTGGTTCACCACGGCGCCGGCGAAGGCCATCGACATCGTGCTGAAGCGCGCGAAGATGTCGATGGACGACATCGATCTCGTCGAAGTGAACGAGGCCTTTGCGGTCGTGGCGCTCGCGGCGATGAGGGACGCCCACATCCCGCATGAGAAGATCAACATCTACGGCGGGGCGGTGGCCCTCGGACATCCCATCGGCGCGAGCGGCGCGCGCATTCTCGTGACGCTGCTCAACGCGCTCGAGCAGGAGAACAAGAAGCGGGGAATGGTGGCCATCTGCATCGGCGGCGGCGAGGCTGCGGCGATGATCGTCGAGCGGCTGTAACCGCAGAGGCTTCGCCGACTGTTGTCGACGAAATCGCACGAGGAGCCGGCGTTCGCGCCGGCTCTTTCCCGGGAGAGACGATTTCGCGGAGATGGAGCGCTGCGACGCTGCGTTTCAACCCCCCAAGGGCAGGCAGCCGTCGCCGCAGGGGAGTGAGCCGTCTCACAAATCGCTGGCCTGCAGGATGTTAAAGCTGCTACGAAATTGACCCTGCGCCCTCAAACAGCGTAAGCTTCTCGGACACCGCATGCACGAAGCAGCCAGGAGTCTCCGCACCGCGGAGCGATACCTGATCGCTCCTCCGCTCACGGCAACCTTCGGAGCGGCTCCGGTTTCCGTCTGCGACATTTCCGAAAAAGGTGCCCGTTTTCGCCACACCAGGAAGCTGGAAACCGGTTCGAAATCGGTGCTCAATCTGATCATGGACGACCGGCCGGTGCCGGTGGCGCTCGAGGCGATCATCATCTGGAGCCAGCCGGACACATCCGATTCGAAGCTGTTCTTATCCGGAGCCAGGACGTACGCCCCTCCGGAGGTCGTCAAATCGGTGATCAGGCAGCTGTCCGACAGCCGGCGCTCGAATCGAATCGAAGAGCTGCGGGCGACGGACCGCTTCCTCGTGTCGCCGGCGGTGGAAGGGACGTACAGAGGCGAGTCCATCCTCGTCGACGACATCTCGGCGCGGGGTGTCCGGATCGAGACGCTCACCCCAATGACACCCGGAACCTTGGATGCGCTCTCTTTTCACGTTCCGGGATCGGAAGTGACCATCAACGTTGCCGGGAAAGTCGCCTGGTCGAGCGTGAAGTCGGTCAGCAACCCGGCGGCGCGCTATCGAGCCGGACTGGCGATCGAAGAGAAGCCGGAGCAGCTGCGCCTGGCAATCGGCGTGCTCTCCGAGATCAGCCGGGCGTCGCTCGATACGAAATCGCTGCAACTGAAGCTGAAGATCCTGCGCGCTCGCGCGCGGCAGCTCGCACCGGAGTTCCGGAATCTCGTGGAGTCGGGGATTCCGCCGGAGCAGTACCTGCTGATCCAGGGTGTGCGGGAGGAGCTGCGGCTCAATCCGGAAGAGGCGTTCTACTGGTACCGCCGTGCGCGGCTGACCATCACCGACCCCGCCACGGAGACGATGGCTCAAGCGATCGCCAAGCACCCTGACGCCCTGGCAGTGTGGGAGTACCTCGATCGATCGGTCGATCCGTCGATCGTCGGCCGCGCATTCGACCTGCGCGAAGGGTGAGGCAAGGCGGCGGAGCCGCCGACCGCCTGCTTTCAGTCCCGCCCGCTGCGCGCCTTCTCCACCGCCTCAACGTTCCTCTGCATGCCTGCGAGCTTGGCGCGTTTGATTGCGCTCTTTCGAAACAGGGTCGAGAAGTCCGCCTGCGCCATTCGCAACAGATCGGTGAGCGGTGTGGCCCGGTACTCGTCACGAGCGACGAACGCCGGATGAGGCGCCGGCGGGCGCCCGCTGTTCCACGGACAGACCTCCTGGCAGATGTCGCAGCCGAAGGCATTCCCTTCCAGATGCTCCGCGACGGTGCCGTCGAGCGCTCCCCGATGCTCGATGGTCTGGTAGCTGATGCAGCGTGCCGAGTCGACGGTGCGGTGCGGCAGGATGGCTTCGGTCGGGCAGGCCTCGATGCAGCGCACGCAGGTGCCGCAGCGCTCGGCGGCAAGCCCGGCGTGAATGTCGTTGGCGAGCGACGTCAGCAGCGTGCCGATGAAGAAGTACGATCCATGGTCCTCGTTGATCAGCATGCTGTTCTTCGCGATCCATCCCAGGCCTGACTGTGCCGCGAGCGCGCGATCCGAGAGTGGGCCGGTATCGATGTAGCGCCGCGTCTTCGCGCCGGGCGCGCCCTCCCCAATCACGCGCTCGAGCTCGCGAAGGATCCTCCCGAGCACGTCGTGGTAGTCGTCGCCCAGCGCGTACCGCGAAATGTGATTCGAGATCGCACCATCCTTCGCCGCCGGCCGTTCCGCCGCGTACGGCACGAGGATGACCACTGCCGACCGCGCCCACGGGAGCCGCGCTGCGGGATCGCGGCGCACGGACCTGTTCTTTTCGAGGTAATGCATCGAGGCATGGCGGCCGTCCTCGATCCAGGCGTCGAAGAGACCGGCATGCAGATCCACCACGTCGCTGGCGCCGACGTGCAAAGCGCCGTTGGCGCGCGCCGTGGCGAAGAGGTCGGGCCAGATGGTCGAGAGAGGAGGCATGGTTCGAGTGATCAGTGATCAGTGGGTAGTGCGTTCCTTTTCCCGGAGCGCAACGTGAACGTTGCCACTTCGGGACGGCAGAGAATGCGGATCGGGGGAATCGCGCCGATGCCGCGGCTGACGTACATCAACACGTTGCGGACGCGGTGAAATCCTGACGCGAACTCGCCTTCGTGCCGCGAGGGAACGACCACTGCGCCGAAGAAGGGAAAGCGAATCTGCCCGCCGTGCGTATGACCGCAGAGGAGCAGGTCGATGCGCCGTCCGTCGAGCAGGTCGATGATGTCGGGGTGGTGGCTGACTCCGATTCGCGGCGCGTTCGGATCGATTCCCGTGAGCGCCACGTCGGGATCGGGATCTCCACGGTAGACCTCGTCGATGCCGACGAGCGGCAGAGTGTCGCCGTCGCGCCGCAGCAGCACGGAGCGGTTCACGATGAACTCCACCCCGAGTGCGCTGAAGGCATCCTTCACGGCGTCCGCTCCGGCCCAGTAATCGTGGTTGCCAAGGATCGCGTACATGCCGTCGCGCGGAGCGAGATCGGACGTGAGAACGTCGGCAGCCAGCCGGATGTCGCGGTGCCAGGCCGCGAAATCGCCGCCGAAGATCAGGACGTCGGGATCGAACGCGCGAACCTGCTGCGCGATCTCGCGGTAGAAGGCGCGGCGGACGAACCGCGCCACGTGCGTGTCAGTGAGGAATGCAATGCGATATCCGTCGAACGACGGCGGCAGATCGTCGATGAGGATCTCGTGGCGCGTCACTTCGAGGTCGTAGAGGTCGTTGTGTGCGCCGAGCGCGCGGAAAGCGACCGGGAGGTGGGCGCGCCGAAGGCGGATGACTTCCGGAGCCTGCGTTTCCACTCCCGGCAGAGGGAGCTCGAGCTTCGTCAACTCGTGGATGCGCTCCACGATCCACAGCAGCCCCACCACGGCGGCGATGATCAGCCAGACTGCGCCGATCGTCGCGACATCACGCGACCAGGCGATGTTCTCGAACCGGCCGGGGGTGACCCGTTCGACGAGGTCCGTCGAGAGCAGCCGGCCGATCCAGGCGTTCAGCGGCCAGAAGAGCAGAGTGAGCACGACCAGCAGCGGCGGAACCGCGAGCACCATCCATGTCCACGGACTCTTCTCTTCGCGATGGCTGCCGAACACGAAGCGATTCAGAACGAAGAGAAATATCCGAGCGTCGCCGAGCAGGGCGAGCAGGACGAAGAGGGCGAAGAGAAGGCGGATCATCGTCAGTCCTGAGTCCTGAGTCCTGAGTCCTGAGTCCTGAGTCCTGAGTCCTGACGTGCTGCGTACTGAGTCCAAGTCCCAGTCTGAGTTTCCGCTCTTCACTTCTGAGTGCTCGTCCTGCGCGTGCCACTCAGGACTCGGCACTCAGGACTCAGGACTCTCTTCACACCCGTTCCAGAATCGCGCCGATCAGCGACTCCGGCACTTTGACCGTGCCGATCGTCTCGACCGCTTTGGCCGTACCGTGGTCGTCCGAGCCGCCGGTCACGAGCTTGCCGCGGAAGCGGGCCAGATTCCGGTAACGGTCGCGGTTCTCGTCGTCGACGTCGGGATGGAACACTTCGACGGCATCGATGCCGGCATCGAGCAACTGCGGGACGATCCGGTCGTGGTCGGGGTAGAGCGTTGGGTGCGCGATCGAGAGCAGACCGCCGCTGCCGTGGACGAGGTCGATCGCTTCTTCGATCCGGAACCGCGCTTTCTCCACGTACGCCGGCTTGCCCGTGCCCAGGAGCAGCTCGAAAGCCGCGGAGACGGACGAGACGTGGCCGGACTCGACCAGCGCTCGTGCCACGTGGGGGCGTCCCATGGCGCCGCCGCCCGCCAGCTCCACGACGCGCGCGACGTCGATCTCGTAGCCGAGCGATTTGAGGCGCTCGACCATGGTGACGCCGCGCCGCTGTCTCACTTCCCGGAACTGCCGCAGGCGCTCGTCGATCCGTTCGTCGAAGGGGTTGAATGCGTATGCCAGGATGTGGACGTCGATTCCCTCGTAGCCGCACGACAGCTCGGTCGCCGGAACGAGCGTGACGCCGCGATCGTCGGCGTACGACTTGATGTCGAAATACGCCGCGAGATTGTCGTGATCGCTGATGGCCACGATGTCGATGCCGGCATCGTGGGAGAGGTCGATGACCTCCCGGGGCGAGCGTGTGCCATCGGAGTGGAAGGTATGGAGATGGAGATCTGCGAAACGCATGAGCAAGTGACGAGTAGCCGAGAAAGGCTGTGCGGCCTCGTCGCCACCCGCCACCCGCTACTCGCGTGCCGTCAGATCGCTTTCGCGGCCTTCTTGAGCTTGTTCGAGGAAGCCTTCAGTGCATTCCTGACCATGCCGCGCGCTTCCTTCATGCCGCTGGCCAGCGCTTTGGAGGCGGCCCTCTTCATCTTCTTCACGTGCGGCTCGGCGGATTTCTTCAGCTGCTTGATTTTCGGCTCGGCCGATTTCTTCAGCTGTTTGATTTTGGGCCTGGCTGCCTTCTGCAGTTTCTTGATCCTGGGAGCGGCGTAATCGGCCGTCGCGTCGACTGCGTCCGAGACCGCTCGGCGGCCCTTCTTCAGCGCCTGGTTGGCCATCTTCACCGCATTCTTCTTGATCACCCTCGTTTTGAATGCCACGTCCGGCTCCTTTTCGTCGAGCGACTACTGTAGCCCAGGTGAGCGGGTAGCGGGTAGGGGGCATGAGGCATGGGGGCATGGGGCATGGGGGGCATGGGCGAGCAGTCTCAAAGCTCGTGCCTCATGTCCCTGCTCGCCACTCGCCACTCGCCGTCGTTTGTTAGACCGTCGGTGCTTCGGTGACGGCGAGCTTCGCCACCACATTCTCGCAGCGGCGGCAAAGGCCTGCCGCTTCCTTCACTTCCTCGCGGTACTGCCAGCAGCGGGCGCACTTCAGACCCCGCGCGGGCGACATGGCAATGCCGATGTTGCCGAGGCCGCGAACTTCGGCGAGCGTGCCGGTCCACTCCGCGAGCGGCCTGATGTCGACGTGCGAGACGATGAACACCTTCGCCAGGTCGATGTCGAGCTTGCCGAAGATGTCGTCGCGCCGGACGTCCGTGTAGAGCGTGATGTCGGCTTCCAGCGATTGGCCGATCTCCTTGGCCGCACGCGCCGGCTCGATCACCTTATTGACCGCTTCGCGAAGCGCGAGGATGCGATCCCAGGCCATGATCTCGGGGTCGGAGAGCAGCGGCGCCATCGACGGGAACTCCGTCAGGTGGACCGACGCTTCCTTTTCGCCGGGCAGGGCCGTGTAGATCTCCTCCGCTGTGAACGAGAGGATCGGCGCGACGGTGGCGACCAGCCCGCGGAGGATGTGGTACATGGCCGTCTGCGCGCTGCGGCGCTGGCGCGACGCGGGCGCCTCGCAGTACATGGTGTCCTTTGACAGGTCGACGTACGTGGCCGAGAGATCGACCGTGCAGAGCTCGACGACGCGCTGCACGACGATATGGAAGTCGTAGGAGTCGTACGCTTCACGACAACGGGCAAACGCGCGCGCGGCGCGATCGAGCACCCAGCGGTCGACGTCGAGCAGCTGCTCGAGCGGCAGCGCGTCCCTGGCGGGGTCGAATACAGCACCCGGCGCGATCAGCTCGTCCCCGAAATTGGCGAGCAGGTACCGGGCCGTGTTGCGCACCTTGCGGTACGACTCCGCGACGCGCGCGATCAGCTGCGGACCGAACGCCACATCGTCCGAGTAGTCGACAGTCGCCACCCACAGCCGCAGGATGTCGGCGCCGTTCTGTTTGATCACGTCCTGCGCGGAGAGCGCGTTCCCGCGCGACTTCGACATCTTGTCGCCGGCTTCGTTGATGATGAAGCCGCAGGTGACCACGCCGCGGTAGGGCGCGGCACCTTCGATTCCGGTGCCGACGAGAAGAGAGGACTGGAACCATCCGCGATGCTGGTCGTGACCTTCGATGTAGAGATCGGCGGGCCACCGCAGCTCGGGCCGCGTTTTCAGCACCGCCAGATGCGAGCAGCCGGAATCGAACCAGACGTCGAGGATGTCCCGCTCTTTGCGGAACTCTGTGCCGCCGCATCTGCATTTGTAGCCGGCAGGAAGGAAGTCGGAGGCGTCGTGCTCGTACCAGGCGTCCGCCCCTTCTTTCCGGAACACCTCCTCCACGCGATGGAACAGCTCCGGCGAGGTCACCGCCTCGTTGCATTTTTCGCAGTACAGGACCGTGATCGGGACGCCCCACAGCCGCTGGCGCGAGATGCACCAGTCGGGGCGGTTCTCGACCATGAGGGCGATGCGCTCTTCCCCCCACGCCGGGTGCCATTGCACCTGATGGATCTGTTCGAGAGCGGCCGTGCGCAGCGTCTGCCCGCCGGCGGCGGCATTCGGCGTATCCATGGCGATGAACCACTGCTCGGTGGCCCGGAAGATGATCGGATTCTTGCAGCGCCAGCAGTGCGGATAGGAGTGCGTGATGTTCTCCGACTGCAGCAGCGCCCCCCGCTCGCGCAAATGCTCCACGATGAGCGGGTTCGCTTTGAACACGTGCATCCCTGCCCAGAGCGGGACGTCGTCGGTGAATTGACCGCGGTGATTGACCGGCGTGTAGATGTCGAGGCCGTAGCGGCGGCCGGTGTCGAAGTCATCGGCGCCGTGGCCGGGAGCCGTGTGAACGAGGCCGGTGCCGGCGTCGAGGGTTACGTAGTTGCCGAGAAGGAAGACTCCCTCGCGCGGCAGAAAAGCGTGGCGATAGCGGAGGTGCTCGAACGCGCTTCCCTTGAACAGCTTGACCTGCTTGAAGCCGGTCCACCCGAACTTCGCGGCGACTTCGGTGAGCAACTCGGTGGCCACGATGTAGTTCTCGCCGTCGTGCTCGATGACGGAGTATTCGAACTCCGGGTGCACGACGATGGCGAGGTTGGCCGGCAGCGTCCAAGGCGTGGTCGTCCAGATGACCGCGTACGCCGGCTTCTCGATCGGAAGGCCGAGCGACTCCACCGACTCGTCGGTCAGCCGGAACCGGACGTACACCGAGGGTGACGTGTGGTCGCTGTATTCGACCTCGGCTTCAGCGAGCGCCGATTGATCATAGGTGCACCAATGCACCGGCTTTAGGCCTTTGTAGACCAGGCCGGTCTGGAAGAACCGGCCGAGTGCGCCGGCGATCGTGGCTTCGTAGTCGTACGACATCGTGGCGTACGGATGAGACCAGTCGCCGAGCACACCCAGTCGGATGAAGTCCTGGCGCTGGATGTCGAGATAGCGGGAAGCAAACTCGCGACAGGCCCGCCGGATGTCGGCCGGCGACATCTCTTTCTTTTTCGAGCCGAGCTCTTTATCGACGGCGTGCTCGATGGGAAGTCCGTGGCAGTCCCATCCCGGCACGTACGGCGAATCGAACCCCATCATCGTCTTCGACTTCACGACGATGTCTTTGAGAGTCTTGTTCAGTGCATGGCCGACGTGAATGTGGCCGTTGGCGTACGGCGGGCCGTCGTGAAGGATGAACTGCGGCCGCCCCGCAGACTTCGCACGGATGAGGGCATAAAGGTCGATCTCCTGCCACATTTCGAGCCGCTTGGGCTCGTTCTGCGGAAGGTTGGCCTTCATCGCGAACGTGGTCTGGGGGAGGTTGAGTGTCTTCTTGAAATCGCTGCTCTCGGCCATGGTGACCCGCGAAACTAGCAAGCGAGGGAGGAGATTTCAAGCGGAGGGGGCAGCGCGAGTCCCGGAAGTGTGAAGCGCAACCGCAGTTTCCCGTCATCGTGAGAGGCTGTGCGGAAATCGGGAACGTGGCGATACCAAGCCTGTCTTTCACCACAGAGACACAGAGGACACAGAGAAAGAAAGGCAGAGAAACAGTCTCTGTGCTCTCTGTGCCTCTGTGGTGAATTCGATTTGCGGCCCGAGGTCCGCCTCCAGGCCTCAGCCGATCTTCCGCAGCTGTGCCTCGAGGTGCTCGAGCGCGGCTCGAAGTTGTTGGCGCCGGCGGTCGCTCCCGGTCTCTTCCAGCTCGCGGCGGATGCGCGTACGCGAGAGCTCCAGACTCTCCCGTTGCTTGCGCCGCTCCATCTCGTCGCGACCGACTTTTTCTTTGCGCCCCAGCTCGCGAGAGGTAGCGGCGTCCTGCTGGTCCTGAACGGATTTGCTTTCGAATCCTCGCGCCATGGCCTTTTTCTCATACAACGGCGGTTCCCGCGCTCCGGACTGGGAACGTGTCGATCACATCCCGCCGGCCGACAGCGAGCGCGGTGCCGTGACCAGCAGCGACTGCCCGGCGTGAAGCCTGGCGTGGCGGCTGAGGTCGTTCAGATCGCGCAGCTCGTCGACGGTCAGGTTGTGACTTTTGGCGATCGAATGAAGCGTGTCACCCTTGCGGACGGCGTAGTAGATGTCCTGCTGCTGGAGCATTGCGCCGAGCTCACGAGCTCGAACCGGAAGATAAAGCGAATCTCCTTCTCCGAGACGCGAAGCCGAAGCGAGGCCGTTCATTGCCAGGAGCAGGTCGACGGTCGTGCCGATCGACCGCGCGATGCGTTTGAGAGAGTCGCCCTCGCGCAGAGTGAGCGAGCAGACGGAGATCTCGGCGTCTTCGTTCTTGAGATTCGGGCCGCGTGAGGCGACGAGCGCCGCGGCCGGCGCCGGAAGTCGCACAGCGGACTTTCCCGGCGGCAGTACGCCGCGGCGGAATGCGGGATTGAGGTCGCGGACCACATCCTCGTCGAGGTTGGCCACCTGGGCGAGGTACTTCAGCGAGAGCGGACCTTCGAGCTCCAGCCGTCGGATCTCGGTCGCGTCCGGCGATGAGAGGCGGAATCCGTACGTCGCCGGGTCGCTGGCGATGACGATGGTGGCATAGAACGTCGGCACGTACCCGCGGGTCTCCTTCGGTAACGCGGAGCGGTCGCTCAGCTCCCAGAAGCTCGAGGCGCCCGTGTCGGCGAGCGCGCGCCGTACGCGTCCCGGTCCGGCGTTGTACGCGGCCAGCGTCAGCGGCCAGTCGTCGAACTCACGGTACAGATCCTTCAGGTATCGCGCCGCGGCGCGCGTGGAGCGCTCGGGGTCGGCGCGCTCGTCGACCCACCAGTCGACGCGCAGGCCGTATTCGCGTGCGGTGTCCGACATGAACTGCCAGATGCCGCGAGCACCCGCTCGCGAGGTGAGCGTGGAGGAGTAGCCGCTCTCGATGACCGGCAGATAGGCGAGCGCCTTCGGCAGCCCTTCGGTCGCCAGCGCGCCGTCGATCATCTGCTTGTATCTCGCGGAGCGGGAGAGGTACGTCTGGATGTTGCTTTTCAGACTTCCGCTGAACAGCGACACGGCGCTCCGAACCGACGGGTGTTCCGGAATCGGCAGCGAGACCGCCGCTTCGAGGTCGACGATCGCCGTATCTACCGGCCTGGCATCGCGGGCCACGAGCTGACCGTAGGTCGCTTCGAGCTCCTTGCGGAAATCCTGGAGGTCGCTTGCGGGGGGTGGCGTGGCAGCGGGACGAGGGAGCGGCGTCGGAGCGGTCGTCGACGCGCAGGCGGCGGCCACGAGCGCCAGCAGCGGTAGCAAGCGTTTGGCAACCATCGCACTCCCTCCCATCACGAATCGTCTTTTTTCGGAGAGACCGAAAATGTCATTCAAGCGCGATTTTCAAATCGAGTGAAAGCGAGCGGACGTCCGACGTATCTGCGAGCTCCACCGACTGCTCATGTTGCTCGACGACTCCCTCGTCGTTTTCAAAGGATACAGTAACTTTCACCGATTTCGCGCTCGGTACTTTCGCAGGATCGGCCTGCAGAACGATCGTGTGGCGGACGTCGCGTTTCGGTTTGGGTGCGGGGATGAGGATTCCGGAAACAGTCGGTTCCTTTCGCGCTTTCGGCGGCCCCTGCGTCGCTCGTTTCCGGAGCGCCTCGAGCTCGGCCATGATGTCGACCGACGAGCGCACCTTCACGTGCTTGACTCGGGGCGCCGCGTCGGCGGGCTTCTCGGCCTCGCGAAACTCGAGTTCGCTCTCCGGAGCGGCCGCCTCGGCCGCGATCTCCGCCGGAGCGGATGGCGGGAACCCTTCCTGGAATGGAGGAAGCTCCTCTTCGGCGGTGGCCGTTTCCTGTTCGAGCGGCGCGTCCGACACCTCCTCCGCTTCGAGCTCGTCAGCGGGACTCGCGGACGGTTCGGCAAAGATCTCGTCGGACGCCGCGATCTCCTCGACCGGCTCTTCTTCGTCGAGCTGGACCGTCTGCACCGATTGTGGTGCGCCCGTGCTGCCGCTGAATGCTGTCGCGGCGGGCGAGGTGAAGGTCGGAGCTGCCATCGAGGGTGGCGTGGCGATCGCCGTCGACGGAAGTGGAGACGATGCAGCCACGGTCCGGCCGGGCGATGCTGATGTCTCGTCCTTGACTCGGAACGTGGCCACCTCCGCCAGCTTTCGCACCTTGGCCGGCTCGTCGCCGGTCATGCGGCGGCGCAGCGTTCGCAGCGTCAGCTTCGAGATCAGCTTGAGCGTCTCGAAGACTCCGCTGCCGTTCGAGGCGATGGACTCGACGGACCCGTAGCGCCGGTCGGGATCGAGGGCGTCGATCATCATCTCCGGGGGGGCGGCGTTCGGCAGGTCCCGCTTGTTGAGCTGGAGCACGAGCGGCATGTCGTCCATGTTCAGGCCGATCTCGCCGAGGTTTTCCCGGAGGTTTTTGAGGCTCTCGATGTTCGCGTCCAGCATGGGGCCTTGCGAATCGGCCACGAAGACGATTCCGTCGACGCCCTTGAGCACGAGCTTGCGCGTGGTGTTGTAGAAGACCTGGCCGGGCACGGTGTAGAGCTGGAGGCGGGTCTTGAATCCGCCGATCACCCCCACGTCGATGGGAAGAAGGTCGAAGAACAGCGTGCGGTCGGTCTCCGTCTCGAGACTGACCATCTCTCCGCGGCTCTGCGGAGACGTCTTCGTATAGATGTGGTGGAGATTCGTGGTCTTCCCGCAGAGGCCGGGACCGTAGTACACGATCTTTGCCGCCATCTGCATTGTGGCGTAGTTGAAGAAGACCATTTGAGGGCTCCGGTGCGAACGGGGCTCGATGGTAGCACCCGCTACTTTGGACGAGCAAGAATTGCGCTGGCGATCTGGTCGGCCAGAAGTCTGTAGAGGTCTGCGACTTCGGTACGTTCTTCGAGCGCCTGCAGATGGCGCCGCAGAACCTCGGCGTCGCCGCGGGCCGCCGGTCCGGTGAACCGGCGTGCGTCGCCGTGCGCGCGCCAGTTCTCGACGGCCGACAGCGCGAGGGTGGCGAGATCCTCGCGCGCCTCCTTGACGCCGGCGTCGGCAATGAGATCGTTGGCGATCTCGAGCAGCGCCGCCACGTAATTGGCTCCGAACACCGCGCCGGCGTGGTACAGCGGCTTGGCCGCGGTGCTGACTTCCGCGAAACGGGCGCCGAGGTCGCGGGCGATCGCTTCGGCGGTGTGGCGATGATTGCCTTCGAACACGAGGAGCGCGTCGCGCAGGTCCGTGGCGGCGCCGACCGGCGGCAGGACGCGCAGCGGGTGCAGTGAGAAGCCGTCACGGACGTGCGGCAGTGCGCCGCTGGCGTGAAAGATGATCGCGCCGGTCGGCGGGATCTCAGCGGCGACGGCTTCGATGACGCGATCGGGGACGGCCACGAGGATGAGGTCTGCCTCCGCCGCCAGGAGCTCGACCGTGGCGCGCTGCGCCGCCAGCAGTTCAGGCAATCGGCTGCTCGATTCCGGCCGCAGCCAGACGCCGGCAAGCGGTGCGCCGGCCCGCCGCCACGCCGAGCCGTACGCCCACGCGGCGCGGCCGCCACCGATGATGCCGAGTCTGTGCACTGTCGTACTAACCGCCTCTCCAAAGTGTTGAGTGCTGAGCCCTGAAGAGTGCGAGGAGGTTCCACATTCAGGGCTGCGCACTCGGGACTCAGGACTCAAAAAGCACAACGGCTGCTGCGAATGCGGTACGCTTTGTTCCGGCGGCACTGCCACCGTCTTTGTGCAACGAGCGAACTATGCCACTGATCGCGGCAATCGTGTTATCGCTTCTGGCGGCCGTGGTATCGGCGGCGCCGCCGACCACGTGCGGCGGGTCGGACGACTACTCGAAAGCGCTCTGCGCCTACCAGAAGCGCGACTTTGCCGCCGCCGAAGCCGCCTTTCGCGCCATCGTCGAGAAAGGCGATCCCGAGCCGCAGACCATCCGGGCCACCTATTTCCTGGCGCGAACGCAGATGAAAACCGGTCGCTACGAAGAAGCCGAAACCCTCTTCATCCGAATCTACTCGATGTCCAAAGCGTTTTACGACGAGTGGAACTGCGATTTTCTGCTGGGCGAGTGCAGGAAAGCGCGAGGAAAGTCCTGAGTGCTGAGTGCCGAGCCCTGAGTCACAGAGTGGCCGGACTCAGCAGTCAGGACTCAGGACTCAGGACTACCATGCCCCAGAGCAACTTTGAGCTCAAGCGGAAGCTCCTGCAACTGGAGGCGCTCCACGACATCGGCCGTGCGCTGAACACGCTCCGGCCGGAGGGCGACCTCCTCGAGGAGCTGATGCAGCGCGCGGTGGCGGTGCTCGACGCCACCATCGGCTTCGCCGTGTCGCTCGATGAAAAACTGAACGCGCAGAGCGTCTACTCGTTCGACATCGAAGTGCCCGTGCCGGAGGTATTGCTCGCCGAACCTCCCGTGCGGCAGGTGATCGCCTCCCGCGAGCCGATTTCTCTGACGGTGTCGCGATTCCTCGGCGGTGAGGGAAGCAACCTGCTCATCGCCCCGATGGTCGCCGGAGAGATCATCCTCGGAATCATCGGCGTGGGCGGCAAAGAGGAGCGCGGCGCGAAGAGCGGAAGCTTCGTGGAAGACGATCTTCGCTTCCTCTCGTCGCTCGCTGCCATCGGCGCGGCCGCGATCGACAACACCCGCAACTTTCGCCGGCTCGACCTCATGCGCGAGACGCTCGAGGACGAGAACCGTTCCCTCAAGCAGCGGATGCTGCGCGACTACTCCGATCGGCTCATGGTCGCCGACTCCCCGAAGATGCAGCGCGTCATCGACCTCGTCGCGCGAGTGGCCGACTCGCAGGCCAACGTTCTGATTCGCGGCGAGTCCGGCACCGGCAAAGAGATGGTGGCCCGCCTGATCCACGGCAACTCGCCCCGGAAAGACGGACCGTTCGTCGCCATCAACTGCGCCGCTCTGCCGGAGACGCTGCTCGAGTCGGAACTGTTCGGCATCGAGCGCGGCGTGGCCACAGGCGTGGAGGCACGGCCCGGGAAATTCGAGATGGCCAGGGGCGGAACCGTCTTCCTGGACGAGGTCGGTGACATTCCGCTGGCGCTTCAGGCGAAATTGCTGCGCGTTCTGCAGGAGCGCGAGGTCGAGAAGCTCGGCGGACGAAGGCGCATCCCCATCGACGTCCGCATTCTGGCGGCTACGCATCGCGGCCTCGAAGAGATGATCGAGCGAGGCGAGTTCCGGCTCGACCTCTATTACCGGCTGAAGGTGGTCGAAATCGTTCTTCCGCCGCTGCGGGAAAGAAAGGACGACATCCCCAAGCTGGTCCGCTTCTTCCTCGACAAGTACGGAAAACGCGAGGGGCTGAAGGACGTGCGGATCACGCAGGAGGCCCTGCAGCAGATCATGCGCTACCCGTTTCCCGGGAACGTGCGCGAGCTCGAGAACCTGATCGAGGGGGCGCTGGCATTGACGGTCAACGCGGTGATCGATCCGGGGGATCTGCTGCTCCCGGACGCAGCCTCGTCAGCAGAGGAAGCGGTGCTCGGACCGAACGAGTTCACGACGCTCGACGAGGTGGAGAGCCGCTATATCGCTCGGGTGGTGGCGGCGACCAAAGGAAATCTGTCGAAGGCGGCGAAAATCCTCGGCGTTGACCGCAAGACTCTTTATCGGCGCCGCGGGAGTATGTCCCAAACAGATACGATTGGTGACAAATGGGACATTCACTGAAGATACTTTGTTTGCAGTGGGTTATGCTATTGATCAAGTCTCGCTGTGGTTTCATGTACCAAACTGTCCTATGGATTGTAACCGCGGAGAATCGACCCAGTTTTCGTGTAAACTACGGCACGTCATAAGTTTAGAGCAGATGAAATCGGTGGCGGACGCGTGGCAGTGGCGTTGCTCAGGGAGTTGCCCGACGAATGAGGGGGGCACCCATGAACAACTTCGTACAAAGCCGCGCCAAAGTCGTTCCCGCTGTTTCCACCCACTACCTCCTCCCTGCGATGCTGACGCTGAACACCGTGGCGCTGTTGGCGCTCGATCGCCTTGGCGGCGTCCCCGACTGGATCAAGACCGCCGCCGCATTGTTCCTCGCCTTTTGACCCCGAGAGGTCGCGTCAGGGCTCTGCAATGACCGACACCGCCGAGCGGCAGATGGAGCTGATTCTCCCGATGGTCGCGGACATCGAGATCGCAGCCGCGCGTGCGGCCGGCAATCTCGCCCGCGAGCTGGGGATGAGTGGCGACAAGATCGACGAGATGACTCACGCCATCGTCGAGGCCTGCATCAACGCTCGGGAGCACTCTTGTTGCGCTGACAAGCGCATCTATCTAAGATTCGTCGGCACCGCAGATGGCGACTGCAGTCCGCGCATCGACATTTGGATCACCGATCACGGGCGAGGATTCGATGTGCAACAGGCGCGTTCCCGGCGCCAGCAGCTCGGACCCGCGCACAAGCGCGGCTGGGGCCTGCAGATCATCGAAGCGCATATGGACGAAGTCGAGATCACCACCAGCCCCGAGGGCACCACGATTCACATGGTGAAGTGCGAGAAAAAATCATGAGCGAGGAATTGCGAGTGGCGGTCGACCGGCGGAACAGCGGCGCTGTCCTCTACACGAAGGGCTACATCAACAACGTGGGAGGCGAGGAGATCGCCAACCGGGCATACGAGCTGATGGACGGCGGCGCGCGCACGCTGCTGCTCAACCTGCGCGAGACCAAGATCGTCAACTCCATCGGCATCAGCATCCTCATCGAGATCATCGAGAAGATGATCGACCAGGGTGGGAAGATCGCCTTCTGCTGCCTCACTCCCGTCATCCACAAGACCTTCCAGATCATGGGTCTCGCCAACTACGCCACCATCTATCCGGACGAAGAGACTGCCGTCAAAGAGCTCGACCTGCAGCCGTAGCAGCCGCGGTGCCGCCAATCGCCCCCGTAGTATTCTCGCCACAGCATGCCCCGAACGACCCGCCTGGCCGACTTTCTCCATGACCTGCGTCAACTCGAGCGCGCCTCGGCCTCGCTCCACGGCACGCTGATTCTGGATGCCTTCCGCAGGCATACGCCGTTTGGCACCGGGGCGGTCTACGTCCGCGAAGGAAGCGGCCTGCGCCTGACGGCCCAATCGCAGAGCTGCATGGCGCCGGAGTTGCTCGACATGGAGGTGCCGGCGGAACTGACCACCGATTTCGTTCTCCCGGTCGGCGCGGCTCAGGTGCTCATCCCGATCCGCGCTTCGCTGGAGGGCATCGGCCTGGTGGCCCTGGCCAAGGACGAAACCGGTGGCGCGTCGGCCGACGATCTGGAGACCCTCCGCACCGCCGAGGCCTTCCTCGGCTCGGTGATGACGATCCACCGGCTGCTTCAGGAAACGCGGGAAGGCGACTTTCAGCTCAAGTACCGCCTCTGGGAGCTCGAAGCGCTCTACGACATCGGCCTGTCGATCGCCTCGACGCTGAACCTCGAGGAGCTCGCCGACGAGATCCTCTTCCGGATGATCTCGCTGACGAATGCCCGGCGGGCGGCGTTGTACCTGCGCGAAGGGAAGGGCTTCAGCCTCTATCGCTCCTTCGGCGAGCTGCGTCCCGATTTCCTCGACGAGGACCTGGCCGAGCAACTCGTCCGGGAAGGGGTCCCGTTGACGTTCGAGGCACGCTCCGACTGCATCTTCCCGGGTTGTTCGTCGTTCGTGGCGCTGCCGATCCGGGGCAACAATGACGTCATCGGCGTGCTGGCGGCAGCCGATCGCGAAACGCGCGACGGGGTGGCGGCTTTCGAAGCCAACGACCTTCGTCTGCTGTCGCTTTTTGCGAACCAGGTCGCGATCGCGCTCGAGAACGCCCGTCTCCACCGCGAAGCGCTCGAGAAGCAGGCCATGGAACGCGAGCTGGAGATCGCCGCCACGATCCAGCGCGACATTCTGCCGAAGTCCATCCCTTCGCCGGAGGGCATCGAGATCTCTGCACTGGCGCGGCCGGCACGGCGGGTCGGCGGCGACTACCACGCATTTTTCGAGCGCGAGGGCATTCTGAGCCTGCTGGTCGCCGACGTTGCCGGCAAGTCGATGCCGGCCGCGCTCCTCGTCTCCGCGCTTCACGCTGCCGTGCAGCTGCTGTTCGAAGAAGGACGCGAGCTGGGCGACATCGCCACTGAGCTCAACAAGCACATCCACCGCTGGTCGGCCGAGAACAAGTTCATCACCCTGATCGTCATCTCCATCGATCGCGAGAACGAGACTCTGGAATTCGTCAACGCCGGCCATAATCCCGCGTACGTCATCACCGAAGATCGCATCGAAATGATCCGCTCGCACGGCCTGCCGATCGGGATCCTGCCGACCACGCGCTACACCACCCAGCACCGGATGTTTCCGGCCGGGTCGACGGTCGTTCTCTACAGCGATGGCATCACCGAGGCGGAAGACGCCGCCGGCGAGGAGTTCGAGAACAACCGCCTCGAGGTGATCCTCCGCGACACCATCGGCGCACCCGTCGACGAGGTTCGGGACCGCATCATGGAAGCAGTCGACTCTTTTACGGAAGGGACGCCGCAGAAGGACGACCAGACGCTTGTCATAGCGCGAACGGACGCGGAGTCGTGGAGTACTCAGCCCTGAGCTGTTCAATTAGACTCGCCGCGTGAAACGCGCAG
Organism: Thermoanaerobaculia bacterium; assembly: GCA_017883215.1. Lineage (GTDB taxonomy): Bacteria > Acidobacteriota > Thermoanaerobaculia > Gp7-AA8 > Gp7-AA8 > JAJXWV01. The sequence continues at coordinate 27,099 of JADGOA010000003.1, forward strand.
CTCAGTGGGTTCTCTACGCCACGATTCCGGTAGCGATCGGACTGCAGTTTACGAAAGCGAGCCTGGTGCTCGAGTTCGTCGTCGCCTGTGTCGCCGTCATCCCTCTCGCGGCGTGGATCGGTTTCAGCACGGAACAGCTGGCGCATCGGATGGGGTCGACCTACGGTGCGCTGTTCAACGCCACCTTCGGCAATTTCGCGGAGCTGGTGATCGCCCTCTTCGCCATCCGCGCCGGCCTGGATAACGTGGTCCGGGCATCGCTCAGCGGCTCGATCCTGGGAAACCTCCTGTTCGTCGCCGGCTTCTCGGCGCTGGTGGGGGGATGGAAGCGCGACACCCAGAAGTTCAACGGCCTCGCTGCCGAATCGCAGGCGGGACAGATGATCCTGGCGGTCAGCGCCATGCTCGTGCCGGCCTTGTTCTTTCGAGTGGTCAGTGAGGCCCACCAGCCGGATCTGATCCATCCGGTCTCGGTCGGCACGTCCATCATCCTCATGATCTGTTACGTCCTGGGGTTGTGGTTCTCGTTCAAGACGCACCGGCAGCACATGAACGCAGTGACTCCCGCCGAGGCGATTTCGGAGCAGCGGCTGTGGAGTGTCCCGAAGTCGCTGGCGCTGCTGCTCGTGGCCAGCACGCTCATGGCCGTCGTCGCCGAGGAGCTCGTTCACGCTGTGGGCGAGGCGGGGAGGGCCTGGGGATTGAACCAGGTCTTTCTCGGATTCATCGTGCTGGCGGTGGTCGGGAACGCAGCGGAGCATTCCACGGCGGTGATGCTGGCGAGGCGGGGCCAGATGGACACGGCCCTGAACATCTCCATGCAGTCGAGCGTTCAGATCGCGCTGTTCGTCACGCCGCTGGTCGTGTTTCTGTCGTACCCGCTCGGCCATCCGCTCGACCTTCTGTTCACGCCGTTCGAGCTTCTGGCCGTCGGTCTGGCCGTGGCGATCTTCGCGTATCTGGTCATGGACGGCGAGACGAACTGGTACGAGGGGGTGCAGCTGCTCGCGGTCTACGCGATCATCGCGGTGGCGCTGTATTTTCTACCTCCCGGCTCGGCTCCCGCGTTCGGCGGCCACTGATGCGGCCGTGGCGCGATTGACGATGGGCTAAACTCCGCGGCGTGAGTGCCGGACGCCGCGTGTTCGCGCGGCCATATCTTTTCGAGCTGATCGTCGTCGCCAACGTGGTCGTTCTGACGATTGTCGCCCATCTGCGCTCCCTGCAGTTTCTCGGGATGCTGCCGCAGGTGTTCGCCTCCGTCACGCTGCCATTGGTGAGCTGCGTCGCGGCGGGAGTGGCGATCAGGGGAGTGGTCGCCGGTCGTCGCGGGACATGGCCCCGATACCGCGCCATGGTGACCAGCGCGGGATGGCTGACCGACACCGCGCGAATGATCGTCGGCGAAGTGCTGCTTACACTCGCCTACGGCTGGATCAAGCTGGTCGTGCCGGTGTTCCATCCACGGCTGTTTGACGAGGAACTGTGGGCCATCGACCGGGCGATCTGCTTCGGGTTTTCGCCGAACGTTTTCGTGCTGACGCTGTTCTCCAATTCCGGGTTCCTGCGCTTCATCGACTGGGCGTACGCGAACATTTTCATGCTGACCATCCTGATCGCGTTCGGGTACTTCCTCTCCGCGCCGTCGCGCCGTCTGCGCCTGGCGTTCATGAACTCGAACGTGGTGCTGTGGTTCGCCGGGGTTTACCTGTACCTGCTCGTCCCGTCGCTCGGACCGGCGTACCGGTTTCCGGATGTGTGGTTCGAGTACGCCGGTCAGCTGAAAACGACCCAGAGTCTGCAGGCGATGTTGATGCGGAACTACACGAACATGCTGGCTACCACCCGCGGCATCGACAAGCCGGTATCGATCCTGTACGGCATCGCCGCCTTTCCGAGCATGCACGTCGCATGGCAGGCGCTCGTGGCGCTCTGGATGCGTCGTGAGTGGATCTACGGCGAGGTCCTCTTCGCGATCTTTCTCTTCGTCATCTTCATCGGCTCGATGATCACGGGCTGGCACTACCTGATCGACTCACTCGCCGGAATCGCTCTCGCCATCTGCACGTACTACGCGGTGGCGAGGCCGATGCGGCTGAGCCGCTGGCGCACGCTACGGCGGATACTTTCAATCGAGTAGCGCGCCGGCCTCGCGGCAGGGTTGGCGGTCGAGCTCTCTAGAATTTCGGCTGCCGGCAAATCGTTCCCATCACCGTGGCTCCAGCCCTGAAACCCGACTCGACACTCGGCCGGATTCTCGCCGAACGGACCGCCGTGGGGGAGCTGTATGAGAAGCTCGACAACGGCGCGGTCCGCTGCTTTGCCTGCGGCCATCGCTGCATGATCCCGGAGGGGCTGAAGGGCATCTGCAAGGTCCGCTTCAACGAAGGGGGCGTGCTGCGGGTGCCGCGCGGCTACACCGCTGCACTCCAGGTCGATCCCATCGAGAAAAAGCCGTTCTTCCATGCCTATCCCGGCGCGCTGGCGATGTCGTTCGGCATGATGGGTTGCGACTATCACTGCGGGTACTGCCAGAACTGGGTCACCTCGCAGGCTCTGCGCGATCCAGTCGCGGTCGCTCCGATCACGGAGCTCGAACCGGCCGAGCTCGTCCGCATCGCAAAGAAGCACGGCGCGAAGGTGATCACCTCGACCTATAACGAGCCGCTCATCACCTCGGAATGGGCGGTCGAGATTTTTCGCGAGGCCAAGAAGGAAGGACTGGTCTGCTCGTACGTGTCCAACGGAAACGGCACGCCCGAAGTCCTCGACTACATCGCACCCTACGTGTCGATGTACAAGGTCGACCTGAAGGGCTTCTCACAGAAGCACTATCGCGATCTGGGCGGTCAGCTCGAGCCGGTCCTCGAGACCATCAAGGGTTTGAGGAAGCGTGGCATCTGGGTCGAGGTCGTCACGCTCGTGGTCCCCGGCTTCAACGATTCGGACGGCGAGCTGACCGAGATGGCGGAGTTCCTCGCCGGCGTCGACCTCAACATTCCATGGCACGTCACCGCGTTCCATGAGGACTACAGGATGACGGGCAACGGCAACACGACCGCTTCGACGCTGCTGCGCGCACATCAGATCGGTCGCCGTGCCGGATTGAGGTTCGTCTATCCGGGCAATATTCCCGGTGCCGTCGGCGACCTGGAAAGCACACATTGTCCGCATTGCGACGCCGTCGTGATCGGCCGTCGCGGCTTCCGCGTTACCTCCTATCGTCTTGTCGATGGGAAATGCTCCGATTGTGCGACTCCGATTCCCGGCCTGTGGGATGGTCAGGCGGTCGTCGGACGGAGCGGCGTTCCGCGGCCTGTGTGGCTCGCGAGCGAATAGCGGGGCGGCATATAGTGCGCAGTCGGCAGTG
>JADGOA010000130.1 GCA_017883215.1 Thermoanaerobaculia bacterium
CGAGGGCGCGCGTGTCCAGCCGAGGGCATCAAGCCGCGGGTCGATGCGCCGCTTTCTTGTCTGCCACTCCCGCTCGTCCGCTGCAGTCATTCGAGTAGATTAGCGCAGCCACTCGTAATCCATTGCCTGCAAAGCGAAGGTCTGGCCGTCTCGCGGAAAGCGGAAACGCATCCGCCGGAGGAACGTGAGGAGTAGGGGATTGCGGAATTATCGCTTTCACAAACAAAGAGGTCCGGCTTCGCCGGGGGGATCTCAGGGGCTCTGATGGCTCCCTTTCCCGGCTTAGGGGAATCCACGGAATCGGAGATAGCATGCAAGGTGGAAGATAAGGAGACTCACGCCATGGGAAAGTCTCTGGCTGTCTCGCTCGCGCTCTCTCTGTTGGTATTGGCTTCGCCGCTCCTGGCCCAGGACGATGACGCTTACCAAGCGTTCTCGCCTGACCAACTCGACAACCTGCTCGCACCGATCGCGCTCTATCCCGATCCGCTCCTTGCGCAGGTCCTCGTTGCCGCGACGTTCCCGGATCAGATCGATGATGCGGCCCGCTTCGTCCGCGACGACCCCAACGCCGCCGACGTCGACGGCCAGCCGTGGGACGTCAGCGTGAAGGCGGTTGCCCATTACCCGGAAGTCCTGGTGATGATGGCCGACAAGCTCGACTGGACGACCTCGGTCGGGCAGGCCTACGTGAACCAGTCGACCGACCTGATGGGGTCGGTGCAGCGGCTCCGCGCGCAGGCGCGGGCAGAGGGCAACCTCGCCACGACTCCCGAGATGGAGGTGGTCGACTCCGGCGGCGAGATCGAGCTTTGGCCGGCTCAGCCGCAGTACCTCTTCGTGCCCGAGTACGATCCCGCGGTCGTCTTCTTCTCCCGCGCGCCGTTGTTCTTTGGCGCTCGTTTCTTCATCGGCGCGTGGCTCAACTACGACTTCGACTGGCGCGAGCATCGCGTCTTCTATCACGGATGGGAGCACGGCAGTGGGTGGGTGGAGCGCAGTCGCCCTTACATCCACGTCAACAACAACTACGTCAACAACAACTACCGCAACGTCACCATCGACCGGAACGTCGTCCGACGCCGGGTGAACTACCCGGCGTTGAACCGCTACAACGACGTGCATCGCAGGACCAACTTCGACAATCTCCGCGGGCTCAACCGCAGCAGCATCAACCCGCCGCCGCTGAACCGCGGCATCACCAATCCGCCGCCGCGTGACCGCGCCGTCACCAACCCGCCGCTGCCGCGTGACCGCGGCAACATTAACAATCCGCCGCCTGCGTTCAACCGGGGCGGCAACAACCCACCGCCTCCGCCTAACCCCGGAACGATCTCCAACAAGATCATCCAGCGCAACATCGACACCAACGACCCGCGGCTGAACGAGTCCCGCGGCCGCGTTTCGCGGCAGCCTCCCGCCGTCCATGCACCTGACACGCCCGCGTTCACTCCTGCTCCTGGCGGGTTCGATCCGCGTCAGGCGAGCAAGCGCGGGCAGGGCAGCCGGGCGCAGATGAAGCCTCCTCCTCCTCCTCCTCCTCCCCCGCCGCACCCGCCGGCCAAGAAGGACGACAAGCGCGACGAAAGGAAGCACCAATGAACCGCGCAACGGAGCCGAACGCAATCCGGCACGACGAGCGAGCTCGATCTCAACGAGCAGACGGACGAACGCCCGCGGATGCTTCGAAGCGGCAGGCAAGTCCGGCAATGCGCGGCGCGGCGGTCACGTTCGCGTCAATTCTTCTGGCATGCGCACTGTTGACTGTCCCCGCGTCGGCCGCGGCCGGGAAGGCGCCGAAGCAACGGCTCTTCGCTACACCCGAGGCGGCCGTGCAGGCGCTGGTGCAGGCAGCGAAGAGCGCTGATCAAAAGGAGGTGACCGCGATCTTCGGACCCGAGCGCGAGAAGCTGCTTTCGGGCGACCCCGTCGAAGATACCAACGCGCTCAGGCGATTTGCCGAAAGCTTAGGGAAGTCCGCAACGCTCGAGGAGGTCGATGACGCGAAGTACACCCTGCTCGTGGGCGAGGAGCATTGGCCCTCGCCGATCCCGATCGTAAAGGAAGGCCGGAAGTGGCGCTTCGATACTGCGGCCGGCCTCGACGAGATCCTCAACCGGAGGATCGGCGAGAACGAGCTCTCCGCGATCATGACCTGTCGTGCCTACGTCGTCGCACAGTGGGAGTACTACACCGAGGCGCGCGACACGGCCAGCGACGGGCTTGCCGTCTACGCGCAGCGCTTCATCAGCACGCCCGGGAAGCGGGAAGGGTTGTACTGGGAAGTTCCTGAAGGCGGGACGCCGAGTCCGCTCGGTAGCCTTGTCGCGCAGGCGCAGGCCGAAGGGTACACGATGGGCATGGTCAAGAGCGGCGAGGCGCGGAAGCGCTCTCCCTATCAGGGCTACTTCATCAAGATCCTCAAGGCCCAGGGACCGCACGCCCCGGGCGGCAAATTCAGCTACGTGATCAACGGCAATATGATCGCGGGCTACGCGATGATCGCCTACCCTGCCAAGTGGGGCAGTTCGGGAGTCATGACGTTCATCGTGAACCAGCAGGGCCGTGTGTACGAGAAGAACTTCGGTCCCGAGACCGCCGACCTTGCCGCCGCCGTCACGGAATACGACCCCGACCCGAGCTGGAAGCTCGTCGAGGAGCCATGACACCGGCTTCGACCGTGAAACCACCCGCAGCCCACTTCTGCGCGGGAACGTCGTTTCTGTTTCACTGGCGGCGATGAAGGATGCGCAAGCGTAAAGGGCGCGTAAGGGAAAGACAACAGCGGAATCACTCGCAACATCATTCGCAGCATGCGGAACCATTTCCTTCGTGGGCTCTCCTTTACATCGGCGGCTTGACGTTGCCGTATTCATAGCGCGTGGAGCTGTGAATCTTGTCCACCTCCGACTCCAGGCGCAGCGGCAATCCCTTCCCTTTGGAAATCCAGATCTGAGAATCGACCTTACCCGTGGGCGACTCCTCGTGCACGCTGTATACCGCCGCCATTTCACCGTTTACCGGTTCATCACGCAGATATCGGCAGGTCGCCTTGCTGTTTTGCCGGTTCTTTTGAGTACGATCCTTTGTCTCCTGCATTGTGATCGGGCTGAGACTCCATTCGCCACCGAACTTTATATAGATAGCGCCGGCGGCGTAGATCGACTCCACGGTCTGGGTTGTGCCGCCAATGTTCGTAGTGGAGTAGAGGTGAGCTGGGGTGTCGAGGGCCTTGCTCATGGCATCGAAACTCGGTCGACAGTCGCCTTGAGCCGCCAGAGCCGTCGCGCCAATCAGAAGCTGTGCGACTGTGAAGCCGGCCATGATATTGAGCAGTCTTTTCCGTGTCGTTTCCATGACAGTCCTCTTCTTTTGCATCGTCCGAGTGAAATACTTCTACGCCCAGGCAAAAACAGCTGATTGGCCAGCACGATGATTCCAAAGGTCGCCACCGTGCGTGTCTTCGTGTTCTGCCTCCCGCTTTCAAGGTGGGATTCGTTCAAATTCCCTTGCAGAAGCTGCTGGCTGGATTCCACCGCGTGACTGTCTTAGTGAAGAGATCTTTGGTGCTTGTAGCGTTCTTCCTGCCAGAACTCGTGATCACTGAGATGGGTAATTTTCCCGGGCATAGCCGTCAGTGGCGGAGGTCGCGCAGCCGTGTCCCGAGCAAGATCGAGTTGACGTTCCACCCCGGATTGCGTTTGGCGTGACCGGGGTTGTGGTCGCCGAAGGCCAGGTTCGAAATGTGCGAGAAGCAGTACGTCACATAGATTGGATGCCGCGTCGCGAACAATTTCGTATCGATGCCGAGGTGTGAATTGAAGTTGAATCGCGACGTGGCGGCCGGGACTCGGCGATTCGACCACATCGGTCCCGTGCCGAGCTCCACGAAGGGTTGGAGCGGCGCGTGTTCCCGCCATCCGCGGCGGACGAACAGGGTCGCCCACTCGCCGCGAACCGAGTCGTCCGGGTCGCCATAAAGGTGCCCGAACCAGCTCCGCGGCTGGTGAATCGCGCTGTAGGTCAGCGAGAACCCGGTTTCGCTCTTCGGCAGCCAACGCTCAACGAACCGCGACCGGCCGAGCAGCTCAAACTGAATGGAGCGAAACGCCGCCTGGCCATGCTAGCCGGTCATGCTCTTTCCCATCTCGCCGTAGAGGTTGAATTCGCGCGGCTGAAAATCCGCGGCGGATACCGCGGTGACAAAGAACGCGGTGAAAAACAGAAAGATGAGTTGTCGCACGCAACCAGACGAGTTCATTTCCGCTCCATCGAGGGCTGCGCGACGTTCTCGTCCCGCCATCCGCCGCCGAGGGCGCGGTACAGATCGACGATTGCGACGAGGCGGTCGCGCCGGATCCGCACGAGGCTCGTCTCTGCCCCAAGCAACTGCTCCTGTGCGTCGAGCACCTCGAAGTACGCGGAGAAACCGGACTCGTAGCGCAGTGTTGCGAGCCGTACGGCTTCGCGGTCCGATGCCGCCGCGCGTGCATGCAGTGTCTCCGCATCGGCGAGCTTCGCATTGGACACGAGGTCGGTCGACACCTCGCCGAGTGCGGCCGTGATGGCGCGCTCGTAAGCGGCGCGCGCGATGTCGAACTGCGCAACCGCGACGCGGCGCCGATTGCGCAGGCGTCCTGCGTTGAAGATCGGTCCGAGAAGGCCGGCGGCGACGTTCCAGTTGCTGCCACTGCCCAGCAGAGTAGCGAGCTCGGGACTTTGTCCGCCAAGGAGGCCTGTGAGGCTCAACGTCGGATAGAAGGCCGCCTCCGCGACACCGATGCCGGCATTTGCGGCGATGAGCGCCTGCTCCGCCTCGCGGATGTCGGGGCGCCGCAGCAACAGCGCCGAGGGCAGCCCTGGCGGCACCTCCGGCGGCAGCGGCTGTTCGTCGAGGGTGAGTCCGCGCGGAACCGGCCCTGGGAGCCGGCCGAGGAGAAGATCGAGCTGGTTCTCTTTGGCGGCGATTGCGCGTTCGAGCAGCGGAATCTGTGCCGACTCGATTGCGAGCAGCGCCTCGGCGCGCGCCGTGTCGAGCCCCGAGGCGGTTCCTCCTTCGGCGCGACGGCGGAACAGATTGGCGGTGTTCTGGAATGCCGCGGTGTTGCGGCGGGCGATGTCGAGCTCCGCATCGAGCTCGCGAAGGTCGAAATATGCGGAGGCCGTCTCGGCGATCAGCGACAGAAGGACGCTCCGCCGTGCTTCCTCTGTGGCGAGGTAATCGGCGCGCGCCGCTTCGTTGAGGCGGCGGATGCGCCCCCAGAGATCCGCCTCCCAGCCGACGTTGACGTTCGCCACGATGAGCCCGCCGGTCGTCTCGCCCGACGTGGAGAACTTCGACGTGTGACCGTACTGGTAAAGCGGGGAATAGCCCACAGTCGGGAAGCGCTCGGAGCCGGCGATGCCGTACCGCGCACGCGCTTCCTCGACGCGTGCCGCTGCCACGCGGGCGTCGAACCCGTCGCGCAGCGACGCGTCGATGAGCGTCCGCAGAGCCGGATCGCGAAAGACGTCGAACCAGGCCGTATCCGCGAGCGAGGCTGCGCCTGAAGGGGAGGGAGCACCGTAGAAATGATCGGGAACCATCACCGGCGGACGGTGGTAGTCCGGTCCGACGGTGCAGCCCGCGAGCACGGCCAGTGCGATGAGCGCGAAGAGGTGTTTCATCAGTGCGATTCCTCGGCGAGCGGCAGCTCGGCCTCATCCGCCACGTGCGAGAGTTTCGCCTCGAGCTTCCGCTCGGAACGTGCCACGCGCTCCGTGAAGACGTAGAGGGACGGAATCAGAAAGATGCCGAGGAGGGACGCGGCGAGCATCCCCGCGACGACGACGGTTCCGAGAATCTGCCGCGACGAAGCGCCGGCCCCCGTGGCCATCCAGAGCGGTACGCAGCCGAGAATGAACGCGAACGAGGTCATGAGGATCGGCCGCAGGCGGAGACGCGCTCCGTGCAGCGCCGCGGCGACGAGATGGCCGCTGCGCTCGAACTCCGCTTTTGCAAAGCCGACGATGAGGATCGCGTCCTTCGCCGCCAGCCCGATGAGCACGATCAGGCCGATCTGTCCGTACACGTCGAAGTTGAACTTCCGCAGAAGTAGACCCGTGAACGCGCCGAAGACGGCCACCGGCACCGCGAGCAGAATGCTGAAGGGAAGAGACCAGCTCTCGTAGAGCGCCGCGAGAATGAGGAATACGAAGACGATCGACAGCGCGAACGTGCGGCCTGCCGTCCCCTCCGCGTGCTTCTCCTGGAACGAGAGGTCCGACCAGTCGTAGCCGATCTCGCGGGGCAACGTCTGCGCGGCGACTTCTTCGAGAGCCGCCATCGCCTGTCCCGAGCTGTAACCCGGAGCGGCGGAGCCGGTGATCTGTGCCGCGCGGAAAAGATTGAAACGCTGCGTGTACTCCGGCCCGAACGTGGTACGGACCGTCGTCAACGCCGAAAGCGGCACCATGTTGCCGTCGTTGTTGCGGACGAAGAAGCGGCCGATGTCCTGCGGCGTGAGACGGTCGACAGCGTCGGCCTGCATGAAGACACGCCACTGCCTGCCGAAGCGGTTGAACTGGTTCACGAACGTGCCGCCGAGATAGGCCTGCAGCGCCTGATACACGTCACCGATCGGAACGCCCTGCTTGAGCGCCTTGTCGCGATCCACGTCGACGTAGATCTGTGGCACCGCCGCGCGGAACGAACTGTTGACGTTCTGCAGCTCCGGACGTTTTTTCGTCGCAGCGAGGAACTTCTGAAGGTTCTCGTCGAGGAACGCGACGGAACCGCCACTGCGGTCCTGCAGCCAGAACGAGAAACCGCCGGAGGAGCCGAGGCCGGGGATCGGCGGTGGCAGAAACGCGAAAACATTCGCCTCGGGGATCTCCGCTTTGAACCGGCTGTTCAGTTTCGCGACGAGTCCCTTCGCATCCATTCCCTTCTCTCCGCGCTCATCCCACGGGTCGAGGCTGACGAAGAAGAAGCCGTTGTACGTCGCGGACACGTACGCCAGAAGACTGAAGCCGACGACGGTGCTGTGCGCATGGATTCCCTTCGTCTCGCTCAGGATCTTCTCGACCTTGCCGGCCACGACGTCCGTCCGCTGCAATGACGCGGCGTCGGGGAGCTGGATGTTGAGAAAGAAGTAGCCCTGGTCCTCGTCGGGGACGAAGCTGCTCGGCAGCTTCTTTCCAAGCACCAACGCCAGGAGCGCGAACGCCGCGAGGATGCCGAACGTCACCGCGGCCTTCCGGACGAGGAATGTCGCGGTGTCGACGTACTTCCTGGTCGCCCGCCCAAACGTACGATTGAACGCGGCGAAGAAGCGCCCGAGCGGCCCGCTGCTCTTCTGCCGCGGGCGCAGGAGCATCGCGGACAAAGCCGGCGAGAGGCTCAGCGCATTGAATGCGGAGATGAGCACCGACACGGCGATCGTGACCGCGAACTGGCGGTTCAGCCGTCCCTGGATGCCGCCCATGAAGGCGACCGGAAGAAACACCGACGCGAGAATGAGCGCAATCGCGACCACAGGCCCGGCCACTTCCTTCATCGCCTGGATCGTTGCGTTGCGCGGCGTCATCCCTTCCTCCATGTGGCGCTCGACTGCTTCGACGACGACGATGGCGTCGTCGACGACGAGACCGATGGCCAGGACGAGTCCGAAGAGCGACAGCGTGTTGATCGAGAAACCGAGGAGCGGAAAGACGGCGAAGGTGCCGATGAGAGAGACGGGCACCGCGATGATCGGGATGAGAGTGGCGCGCCAGTTCTGCAGGAAGAGGAAGACGACGAGGATGACGAGCGCCAGCGCTTCCAGCAGTGTGATGACGATCTCGCGGATGCCTTCGGTCACGGGAGCGGTCGTGTCGACGGCGATCCCATACTCCATGTCCTCGGGGAACGTCGACTGGAGCTTCGCCATCGCGTCACGGATGCCGTGCGCAACCGTGAGCGCATTCGAGCCCGGCGCCTGGTAAATACCGATGACGGCGGCGGGCTGCCCGTTGAAGCGGCCGATCCGCTTGTACGACGACGCGCCGAGCTCGACGCGCGCGACGTCGCCGACGCGCACCGACGAGCCGTCAGGATTGCTGCGGACGACGATGTTGGCGAACTCCTCCGGCGTCGAGAGGCGTCCCTGCGCGCGCACGATGTACGTGAACTCCTGCCCGGGCGGCGCCGGCTCGGCGCCGATCTGCCCTGCCGGATTCACGGTGCTTTGCGACTGCACCGCCTTCTGCACATCCGACACGGTCAGGCCGAGCTTTGCCAGCTGGTCGGCCTTCAGCCAGATGCGCATCGCGTATTCGGCGGCGCCGAAGTTCACGACGTCGCCAACGCCCGGCACGCGGTAGAGCGCGTCGTTGACGTTGATCAGCGCGTAGTTGCCGAGGAAAAGACCGGGATACGTTCCCTTCGGCGAATAGATCCCGATGATCATCAGCGGGAGTCCCTGGGTCTTCCGATACGTCATTCCGAACTGATTGACCTCCGGCGGCAGATTCGGCGCGGCCTGAGAGATGCGGTTCTGCGCGTTCACCTGGTCGGCGTTCCGGTCCGTGCCGACGTCGAACGTGACGCGCTCGGTGACCGTGCCGTCGCTGGCGTTGACCGACTGGATGTAGAGCGAGTCCTCGACGCCGTTCAGCTGCTGCTCGATGGGAGTGGCGACCGACTGCTCGATCGTCAGAGCGTCGGCGCCCGGGTACTGCCCCTGAATCTGGATGAGCGGCGGCACGAGATCGGGGAACTGCGCGACCGGCAGCCCGGCCATGGCCACGAGTCCTCCGAGAACGATGAGGACAGAAATGACGATGGCGACGACGGGACGATTGATGAAGAAGTTGGACATGGTCGAGCCCTACTTTGCGGAAGCAGCGGAGGTGGTGGCGGCAGTGGCAGAGGCATTCTGCGCGACGACCTTCATCCCGCTTTTCACACGAGAGAATCCTTCGGTGATGACGCGGTCGCCGGGCTGAAGTCCCTGCTCGATGATCCAGTCGCTGCCGACGCGCTCTCCCGCTTTCACCGTTCGAATCGAGACGGTGCCGTCGCGTGCGACCACGCCGACCTGCTGGAGTCCCTGCAGCTCATTGACGGCCCTCTGCGGCACGACGATCGCCGCGCGCTGGACATTCGTGACGGCGCGAACTTTCGCATACTGCCCCGGACGGAGCAGGTTGCCCGGATTGGGGAAGAGTCCGACGGTCGTGATCGTGCCGGTCTTCACGTCGACGTCCCGTCCTGACAGGGCGATGTGGCCCTTGTGCGGGAATCGTGTGCCGTCGGTGAGCACGAGCTCCAGCGCCGCGTTTCGCATCGC
>JADGOA010000131.1 GCA_017883215.1 Thermoanaerobaculia bacterium
TACAATCGCCCCATGAAGTATCGGAGCTTCGGACGTCTCGGCTGGCAGGTCAGTGAGATCGGTTACGGCATGTGGGGCATGGGAGGGTGGACCGGGTCCGATGACGAGGAGTCGGTTGCGTCTCTCGACCGCGCAGTGGAGCTGGGCTGCAACTTCTTCGACAGCGCGCTCGGATATGGGAACGGTCACAGCGACCGGCTGCTCGGCGAGCTCGTACGGCGCCATCCGCAGCGCCGGATCTACACGACGACCAAGGTGCCGCCCCTCAACGGACAGTGGCCCAGCCGGCGGGGAATGCCACTCGGCGAGGTCTTTCCCCCCGATCACATCGAACGCTCCCTGCACCGCAGCCTCGAGCACTCCGGACTCGATCACTTCGATCTCGTGCAGTTCCACGTCTGGGAGGACGAGTGGGCCGACGATGATCGATGGCGTCGTGCCGTGGAGGATCTTCGGGCGCAGCGACTGCTGTCGGGAATCGGCATCAGCATCAATCGATGGGAGCCGTGGAACGCCGTGCGAACCGTCCGCAGCGGCGCAATCGATGCGGTGCAGGTCATCTATAACGTGTTCGATCAGGCGCCCGAAGACGAGCTTTTTGTCGCCACCATGGAGATGAATGTCGCCGTCATCGCCCGTGTCCCGTTCGATGAAGGTTCTCTCACAGGCACTCTGAAGGCGGATTCGGTCTGGCCGGAGGGCGACTGGCGAAACACCTATTTCGTTCCCGAGAATCTCCGGGCCACCCTCGAGCGCGTGGATCGGCTCCGGCCGGTCGTGCCGCAAGGGATGACGCTGCCCGAGCTCGCGCTCCGCTTCATCCTCTCCCATGCGGCCGTGGCAACGATCATCCCGGGGATGCGCAAGCTGAGGCACGTCGAAGCGAACGTCGCCGCCAGCGACGCAGGACCGTTGAGCGCGGAGATCCTCGGGCAGCTCCGCGGTCATCGATGGGATCGCAAGCCCGCCGCGTGGTCGCACTGACTCCCCCACCAGGGCGCTGTAATCAGCTGCGCGTGTCATCCGCTCGGACGACGGTGAGCTCCGGGTATTTCGGACGAACTCCGTCTCCCGACGACCGCCCGCGCGCGTGCCGCCAGATCCACGGCAGGAGATGCCGGCGCGCCCATGCGTACTCTGCACGGATCGCCGCACCGAAGTTCGGCGGCGGGAGATTCGGCAGGGGCTCTGCCCAGTCGAAGCTCGAACCGGATAACTTCAGGTGATACGCGAGCGCGTCCGCGATCCGCGCATGGCCGGCCGAATTGGCGTGGAGTCGATCGTCGGACCAGAGTCGTGGGTCCGAGGCGACGGGGTAAGCGGCAAAGTCACAAAGGATCGCTCCTGTCGACGAGCACGCCGATCGGATCGCATCGTTCATTTCATGCAGGCGCCGGCGCACCATGCGCGCGATCGGCATGATGTCGCCGAGGTCAGGAAGCGTGAAGGTGATGACCGTCGCTCCGGCATCGATGAGCGGACGCTGGATCGCCTCGATATCCGAGAGAAGGGCCGCGGCGTCGAAGTGACGTCGCAATAGATCGTTGGTCCCTGAGACTACAGCGGCGAGCTCTGGCTTCATCGCCAGCGCGGGGGGAAGCTGCTCGGCCCGAACCTGACGCGTGGTACGTCCGCGAATCGCCAGATTTGCGTACTGGATCGAGCCCTGCTCGCGCGCAATCCGCTCAGCGAGCCGGTTCGCCCAGCCACGGTAACTGCCGTGTCCGTCGGGATCGTCGAGCCCTTCGACAGTACTGTCGCCGATGGCGACGTAACGCGCGTATCTCACGTTGGGAAACATAGCAGGTGCATGTCGCGATCACATCGCGCCTCAAGCCGGTCGTGATCATTGGCGGCGAAGCGGAGATCCGACCCCCGTCGCTCGCTCCCGACTATTTCGCCATGTACGTCAGCTTGATGAACTCGGGGTCGTCCTTCAGCGACGCGAACACGTAGTCGACTCGAGCTTCCCACATCTCTTCGGCGCGGACCGCGTCGTAACGCTCGTACTGATAGAAATGGCGCTTCAGCAGCTCCATCGCCTTTCCTTTATTGCCCAGGAGTGCATAGATCGCCGCGAGGTTGTACGAGGCGCTGAGGAGGTTCTCGTTCTTCCTGGCGATGTCCAGCGCCTCCTGCTGCCGGCCGCTGTCGGCCATGTACGTCGCCGCGAATACCAGGTTGTACGGATCGGCGGGATCGAGTGCGAGAGCCTGCTTGACGTATCCGTCGGCTTTATCGCGCTTCCGTTCGGAGTTCCAGTAGACGGCCATGTTCCGGTAGGTGAGGGCGAGCGGATAGGCGGCGATGGACTGCTCAAACAGCGCCAGCCCTTTCGCCGAATCGCCCATGTGGATGGTCATCTTGCCGAGGCCGTGAAGAGCGACGGCGCGCGAGAGCGGATCGGGCTGCAGCGTGAGCAGGCGCTCGAATGTGGTCCGGGCGAGCGTCCATTCACCGGTGTGGTGCCGGTAGAGCTCGCCGAGGAAGCGGAGCGGGACCGGATCGGCGGGATCGATCCTGGACGCGGCGATGTAGAGCGACTTCGCGCGTTGGTAGTCGCCCATGATCTCGGCGGCGAAGGCGCGGTTCATCGCCTGGGCCATCCGCTTGTTCATCGCCGCAGTGGTGATCGGGTCGGTCTCGCGCAACTGCGCGTCCTTGACGGTGACGCCGAGGCGACGCAGCGCCTTTTTCGCTTCGCGCCCCTTCTTCGGCGCGAGGCAGCGCTGCTCCCACACTTTCTGATAGCCGGCGATGGCCGCGTTCCTGTCGCCTGCCCTGGCCTTCCCTTCGGCGTCATCGAGCTGCTGCTGGAGCGCCATTTCGCGCTTGAACAGTTCGTTGTTGACGATGTTCTCGACCTTGTAGCCCGGGAGGTTGCCCTTGTCGGATTCGACGCGCGCGACTTCCTTGCCGTCGCTCACCATGAGCGCGACGGGCCGCTTGTCCTGGACGTTCCACTTGACGATCGTTGCGCTGTCGGCCGGCGGCACGAGCTGCAGACCGACGCACTGCGAAGAGAAGAGCGTCAGCAGCCGCGAAGAAGCGAGATCGCCGCTCTTCATCTCGTCTTCCGATGCCGGGAACCAGTACAGGACGAGCGGTGTGGCCAGCGGCGGATCGGACGGCTTGAGCACCTTCCACGGCACGGTGTAGGCGCGGACCTGCGGGTCGCCGGTCTGGCCCGGGTTCGGAATGTACGCGCCGCGGGGCATGACCCCGCCCATGCCACCGCCACCTCCTCCTCCGCAGGTCGCGTAGGCGGCTGGAAGTACTGCAAAAAGAGCCGTGAGGGCGGCGGCGAGGCGAAGGATGTGCGTTCGCATCCGATCAATCTCCCTTCTTCAGATGTCCGATCGAACGAGCGCAAGCGCACGGGACTTCCCGGCAAGCACGGTTGTTTGCCGAGCCGCTACGGGGTGGGTCCGACCCGGGTCGATCTCCACCTGGCGCTGAACCGTCGCCATGCGTTCACATCAGCCATCCAGCTCCACACCGCGACAGCTCCAAAGGAGCATGCAGTCGTAGGCGATTTTCAGCACGCCGGCGGCTACGAACGGGATCCAGTCACGCGAGAGACTTGCGATCAGCGGCATGGCCAGAATGGGCGCGAGGGCGGCCCCGGTGGTCCGCGCCACTCCCGTGATTCCCGCGGCCGCGGTGCGCTCGGTGGGATCGACGGCAGCCATGGTGAACGCCTGCCGCGTCGGCACGTCCATCTGCGAGATGGAAAAGCGCAGCAGCAGCACGCCGATCGCCAGCGTCAGCGTCGGCATGAAAGGGACCATCAGCAGCAGGATGTTCGACGGCAGGTGTGTGAAGACCATCGTGTTGACCAGTCCGATGCGCCTGGCGATTCTCGCAGCGGCGAGCGCCGACACCCCGGCGAGGACGTTGGCGCCGAAGAAGATCGAGCCGAGTGCTGCCGGACTGAGGCCGAAGCGCCGGTAGAACCAGTAGGCGACGATGCTCTGCACGACCAGTCCCCCTGCAAACGAGTCCAGCGCAAACAATGCCGAGAGGCGCATCACGATGGCGCGCGAGCGATCGACGCGAAACAGACTGCGGACCTTGCGAACCGTCGCCGCTCCTTCCACCGCGGGGGAGAGCTTCGCGAACACCGCTGCGAGCGCGAGTCCGAAGAGTGCGTAGCCGATCAGCGGTCCGCGGTAGCTGGCGACCGCTCCGAAACCGTGCCGCAGCAGAGCGGCGCTGACGAAGCCACCGGCGAGCGAACCGGCTGCCGTCGCGAACGACCCCGCCAGGTTGTACCACGCGAAGAGGGCGGTCCGGTCCCTCCCCTGGCTCGTCTGCGCGAGCGCCACCTGCTCGACGGCGAGAAACGGCCCCACCTCGTTTCCGCTCGGGCTGATCACGCCCAGCGTCGCGGCAAGCACGAGCAGCATGAAGTCGCGAGTGGCGATGAACGCGAGGGCGGCGAGGAGCATCAGCACGGCGCCGACGAGCAGCGTTCGCCTGCGTCCCAGGGCGTCGGCGCGCGTCGTGAGATAGAGCGAGACGATCACGTCGCCCGCCAGCGTCAGAGACAGCAGCAGACCGATGCGATGGTCGTTCAGCCCGATCGCCGAGAGGTACAGCACCAGCACCACCGCCACGAAACCGTACGCGAACAGGCGAAGGGTTCGTGCAGTGAAGAGAAGCGCGGCGTCAGGGACGAGGCTCATGCGAATGGGGTCAGGCGCGCAATCTACACCGACTCATTCGCAGGTCGGCCGAAACGAGGAGAATCAGTTCGGCAACCGGACTCCCGAGACTCTCGCGCCCCCGCCGCCATCGGGCCGGACGGAGGGCCGGGTCCTATCTTGGAGTCATGCACCTTCTCGCAGCGATCGTGGCCCTGGTCGGCGTGAACGTCGTCCCGATGGACAGCGAGCGCGTGCTGCCTGGCCAGACGGTCATCGTCGAGGACGCGCGGGTGGTGACGATCGGGCCGCCGAGCCACCCTCCATTGAGGAAGGCCGTCTGCTGTCGGCAGGCCTTCAGGCTGCTCCGTCACTCGCGCAGCGCCGCCGTGTTGACGATGGCCGAGTGACCTGGCTCGGGAGCGGTACGGGGTCAGGCCGTTCGGGGTTCAGTCGTCCGCCGCACACGGGGCATACGGCACATCGGATGTCGCGGTTCGACCGCGCTGATTCACGTTGGGTCGATGCCGAGATCTTTGAGGGCGGCGACATCCTCCGTCGAAAGGCGTCGTTCGGCAGTGTCGATCCGGGGGCACGCGAGCCATCCGAGCATCCCTGCAGCACTCATCAGATGGTCACAGACACCATCGAGCGTCGTGTTGACGAAGTACTGAAGAACATCGAGATCGACCCCGGCGCGCAGGGCCAGGGCGACGAGCGGCTGTGCATCGCGCTTTCCCATGACGGCTGCGAGAATGAGCTCCGCCCATTCGAGGAGATCGTTATCCACGGAGGAGGATTCTAGGAGCGGGAACGGCACCCTGCCGTCCGTAACATCACTCGTCGATGTTACGGGCGTAACACGGCAGACCGCAGTCGGCGCTCAGAGAGTTGTAGAAAGAGAGCTGCGATGCGGTCAAAGCTTCTGTTGTCTGGCCCCAGGGCGGGAGGGCTGCCGTAACCAGCGAAGCTCTGTCCCCCGGCCTGTCGCACGATCCTGACGACCCCATCCGGACACATGGACCTCGCCTTGCTCCTGAACTACCCCATGAACGAAAAACTGAAATCCACCGAGGAGCAACTCGTGAAGATTGACGTGATCGATGGCACCGAAGTGCTGGGCTACGAAGGATCGGGACGCGAAGAACATAGTGGCGAGAACGCTCCGAGAGCGTCGGACAAGATGAAAGATGATCTGGCCGACAACGCTCCCCAGGATCTCGGACCCGAAGACCGCACTCCTTCGGCGCGATCCGCCCGGCACAAGAAGCCGTAGTTTCCCGCGCTCGTCACAACGACGACGGTCGCGACGCTTCGATCTCGCGGAGTTTCGCCAGTCCTGCCTCGATTCGTTTGCGATACTCCGCGACCGACTCGGCGTTCGATCGGATCGTCAATCCACTGCGCGAGCGGCCGCTGCGCAGTTCGCGCGTCCTCGCGACCGTGCAAGGGAGGCGGAAGTTGGTCTGTCCCCAGAGGAACTCGAGATAGACCGTTGCGCCGAGCTTGATCTCGAAGTCGTGCTCGATCCCGACGCTGTCGAGGCTCATGTCGACAATGGAGACGCGGCCGCCGAGGAGCATCGCATCGACGGGCTTCTTGAGGTGAAGGCGGCGGTTGTTGCGGTGGTCAAACGTCATCGCCATACGGATCCTCACATGGTGCGATGCCTCTGAGAGCGTGCGAGCGCAGATGCGCCGGTCGGCACAGAAGTCAGTTTACGCGCTGATGCAAGATCCGAATAGGTGAGGTTCTTCGCAACCGAACCGTCGTTGGGGGTCAGATCTTCTCTGCCCTGACCAGGGATGCTCCGCAGCATACGAGCACCGGTCGGGTTGGGTTGCGTACGCGACACCAAGAACTGGCTGAGGCACTGCCGAATGGAAACCCGACCCCATTCCACCTGTGAGAGGCCAGAAATGCGCCCTCTGATTGGAATGTAAGTACACATATCCGTGTACACTGGGTCAGTGAAGCGCCGCGATCTCGAACAGAAGATGACGGAGCTGGGCTGGCGATTTCTTCGTCGCGGCGGTCGGCATGATGTGTGGACCGACGGAGAGCGTGAGGAAGCCGTGCCGCGCCACCGCGAAATCAACGAGACGCTTGCACGTGCGATCCTGCGGCGGATTCAGAAGGAGACCCGATGAGATTCGAAGGAAAGCTGACGCGCGAGGGACGGTGGTGGATCGCGGAAGTCCCTCTGCTCGAGGCGATGACCCAGGGCCGAACCCGCAAAGAAGCTCTCGAGATGATTGCCGACTGGCTCGAGACGATGGTCAACCGCCGCGGCTTTCGCGCTGAGGTGTACACCAGCGGCAAGTCGGAATTCGAACTGTCCGGCAACAGTGCGGCCGCTTTGACCGCTCTTCTGCTTCGCCGGCGACGCGAAGCTGCTGGTGCTTCCTTGCGCGAAGTTGCTTCTCGGCTGGGAGCATCGTCGCGCAACGCATACGCGCGCTACGAGCGGGGCGATGCGGTCCCCTCGCTCGAGAAACTGGATGAGCTCCTGAAAGCTGCGGCGCCTGGTCATGATTTCGTCATTCGCGACTCGCAGACGTAATGTGTGCCTGCGCCGTTGTCAGTGCATCCCTGAGCCGGACGCGAGTTGTTTCACGAGCTCGCCGATGACTGCCTTTGCGTCGCCGAAGAGCATCCACGTCCGGTCGGCGAAATAGAGCTCGTTGTCGATTCCCGCGAATCCCGGATTCTTGCTCCGCTTGATCGCGAAGACCATGCGCGCCTTGTCCGCGTCGATGATCGGCATGCCGTAAATCGGGCTGGTCTTGTCTGTTCGCGCCGCAGGGTTCACGACGTCATTGGCGCCGACCACCAGGGCCACGTCGGCCTGCGGCATGTCGGTGTTGATCTCCTCCATCTCCACCAGATCGGTGTACGGGATGTCGGCCTCGGCGAGGAGGACGTTCATGTGTCCGGGCATGCGGCCGGCCACCGGGTGGATCGCGAACTTCACCGTGATCCCCCGCTTCTTCAACTGATCGTACAGCTCACGGATCTTGTGCTGCGCCTGCGCGACCGCCATGCCGTAGCCGGGAATGATGACGACGAGGTTCGCCTGCTCCAGGACCTGCGCCGCTCCTTCGACGGTCTCGGACTTGTAGACCTTCGCCTCGCCGCCGACAATCACTTTCTGCACCTGGCCGAACGCGCCGAACAGGACATTGATGAACGAGCGGTTCATCGCCTTGCACATGATGATGGCGAGAATGAGGCCGCTCGAGCCGTCGAGTGCGCCGGCGGTGATGAGCAGCCGGTTGTCGAGCGCGAAGCCCATCGCCACTGCCGAGAGGCCGGCGTACGCGTTGAGGATCGCGATGACGGTCGGCATGTCGGCGCCGCCGATCGGGATGATGAGAAGGAATCCGAAGAGGAGCGCCAGGCCGATGATGATTGCGAACCAGAGGGGTGCGGCCGGCGCTGTCGGGTTGATGATCACTGCGACCGCGAGCCCGATTGCGACCGCGAGGAGGATGAGGTTGACGATGTTCTGGCCCGGGTAGGTGACCGGACGCTGGGGAATCCAGCTGATCTCCTGCAGTTTCCCGGCAGCCATGAGGCTTCCGGTCAACGTGAGATACCCGAGGATGCACTCGAGGACGAGCGCGACCATCTTGAAGGTGGTGAGGTGTCCCGGCCCCTCCTGCCATCCGAGGTAGAACTCGGCCGTGCCGACCAGGCCCGCGGCCGCGCCGCCGAACGCGTGGGACAGAGCGGTTCGCTGCGGGACGGCGGTGAGTGGCACCATCGAGAGCGGCACGCCGACGATGAAGCCGGCGGCGATCGCCCCGACGATCCACCAGTGATGAATGATGAAGGGCTGCGCCCAGGTGAAGACCACCGCGATCGCGGTCGCGGCAACGCCGGCCCGGACGCCGCGCCGCGCGGTGGCCGGCGCGTTCATCCAGTGCAGCGCGAAGATGAAGAGAACGGACGCGACCAGGTAGGCGAACTGAGTGACGCCGGTCATCGCCATGGCTTACTTCTCCCCCGCGGGCTTGCTGCCGGTCTTGAACATCTTGAGCATCCGGTCAGTGATGAGGAAGCCGCTCACGATGTTCGTCATCGACGCGAAGAGGGCGATGGCGCCGAGGATGCGGATCTCCAGC
Organism: Thermoanaerobaculia bacterium; assembly: GCA_017883215.1. GTDB lineage: Bacteria > Acidobacteriota > Thermoanaerobaculia > Gp7-AA8 > Gp7-AA8 > JAJXWV01. The sequence continues at coordinate 8,774 of JADGOA010000131.1, forward strand.
GGGTAATCACTCCCTGTCACGATGATCGAGCCGACGACTGCGATCGCGGAGATCGCGTTGGTGATCGACATCAGCGGGGTGTGGAGGAGCCGCGACACCCGGCGGATCACGCCGAGTCCGATCAGCGAGGCGAGTACGAAGACGAAGAGGGTCGGCCAGAAGTCGGGCGTCATGTGTTACCTCCTTGGAGTGCGGACGTCCTCGTCCGCAACCGCGGCACGTCCTCGTGCCGCGGTAGTCGTGTTTGAGTCCTGAGTCCTGAGTCCTGAGTTATCCCACTCAGGACTCAGCACTACGGAGATTTCGCCATCGCTTCCCGCGTTCGGACGTGGACGACCTCGCCGCCCGTGGTGATCAGCGCGCCCTGCTGAATGTCATCGCTCGGATCGAGCTGAAATGCTTTGTCCTTCGTGAAGGCCTGCAGGAACGCGGTGAGGTTTCGCGAGAAGAGAAGGCTGGCATGGTACGGCATCGTCGCCGCCAGATTCGTCGG
>JADGOA010000132.1 GCA_017883215.1 Thermoanaerobaculia bacterium
GTGGTGGTGCCCCACATCTGCCCGGGTTTGACAGATGTGGGTGACAACTCGGCAAGAACCCACGTCTCGCAAAAGCAGCGAGACGCGGGGCACCGGGCAGACATATCACTGCGCCGCAGATTAACGCGGGTGTAGAATGCGCGGCTTGTCGGAGGTGCCTCCTTGTCAACCTTCATCAATGATTATCAGTTGCTGGCTGTTGACTGGGGACGGCGCGCTCGCTAAGGTACTGAACAAATGTCTAAGTTGCGCCGGAGCGTCGATGCGCATAAACTATGCGCATATATTCCAAGGAAGACTTCATGCTCACCCGGACCGGCACCGTGCGCACGCGAAAAAAGGCGGCCAATCTCAGCGTCGATGGCGAGTTACTCGATTGCGCAAAACGCCTGCAATTCGTACGTCGCCTACGCCTTTCGCAACAACGTGGAAATGATAGTGATCCCTCCGAATACTCTCTCAACCGTCGCTTACTACATAACGGCGCGAACATGGGGCTACGGAACGCACAACCAGAAGTTCGCGCTGTTTGTAGCAAACGCGCAGTAGGAGATTCCAACACATGAGGCACTTATGCGTGTTGTCCGTTGTGATGTGCGCGGTCGTGCTCACCGCCGGCACAGTTTCGGGGCAGGAGTACGAACGTGTTCTTCTGCCTGTGGTGACGAACTCTTCGCCTGGCGCATTCGGCTCGCTTTGGTCGACGTTCCTAGCGGTATACAACGGAAGTGACTCAACGGGCGTTATAGAGTACCCCTTTGGATGCGTCATCGGAACATGCCCGCGCGGACTTCCGATCGGAGCACATGAAACCAGTGTACTGACGACGATAGGTCCGCCCCCGGCAGGCATACCGGGCCTCCTGGTCTATGTGCTGCAGCCACAGAATGCCAGGTTCGCGTTCGAGACTCGTGTACAGGATCTTTCGCGGCAGGCTCTTACGTGGGGCACAGAGTTACCTGCGATTCACGAGTCGGCTGCGCGCACCGATACGCTGCAGCTTCTGGATATACCGCTCGATGTGCGGTTTCGGCGCCTACTCCGCGTGTACGACCTCGACGCTCGGCTCGCGAGCGTTGTTCGTGTTCGAATTCTGCCGATGACCTCGGATGTGTCATTAGCCGAACTCGACCTCGTGATGACGCCCTACCTAATGGAACCATTCACCGATCGTCCGTTCTATCCCGGTTACGCGAGTCTGGCCGACTTTACACAACTTCCGGGAGTCGCAGGCATGGATCGTGTGCGGATCGAGATTCGACCCGTCACTTCCGGCCTGCGCTTCTGGGCCTTCGTCAGCGTTACTAATAACGAAACACAGCACGTCACTACCATTACGCCGCAGTAGCTTGCCTTGTTGACTAAGAATGAACGGCCGCGGCCTACCCGTTTAGACCGCGGCCGAAAGGCAAACGCCGCGACAACTGCGGAGCCGAACTGTGGATTCGATTCCACAGTTCGGAAACTGTCTTGTCGCGATTCTTCATCAACTCCGCGTGGGCGACGATGACGCCCGAAAGCTCGCCGAAGGCTTTGCCTCCTTCGACGCCCAGGCGCTGACGTCCCTCGGAGTCGGCGAGGCAATCTGCAGGATCGACCGCGCCGACCATGACTTCAATCTGGGACTGTAAGTGGTGTAAGTGGGGTCACACCTTCGCTCTTTGTTCCAAAAACAGTGGGGGCGGGGACCCGACCGCCATCCGGCGATGGCCCCGCTTCGCCATGGTGAGCTTTGCGAATGGCGGTGAGGGGAGTCAGGCTCCTGAGGGGGAACGGTATTGAGCGGCACCCATGCTGTTCGTGCGACACTTGATGCTGTGGATGAGCGGAGAGCGGCGGAGCGGGTGCTGATCGACCCGGAGATCGACGCCACGATCAGCGGAGTTCCCGTGCGAATCGTGGAGTTGAGTGCCGTCGGCGGCCGCATCGAGCACGAAGGGCGGTTCGCGCTCGCCAGCCCGGAGCTCCAGATCGTGTGGCAGGGAGAGTCGATGTTCCTGCCGGCGCGCATCGTCCGTTCTGAGATCGTCGGCCGCAGCGGATCGAAGCTGATGTACCGCACTGGGATCAGATTCACCGGAGACCCGCTGCGTGTGGAACGACTCTTGTCTGCAATTCTTCGCCCCACCGAATCGAGAGCCGCAGAGGATCCACCACTTCGAGCGCCACAACCGAAGATTCTGCCGCAGCCGCAGCCGGCGCAGCTGGATGACACGTGGACGCGACAGGTGAAGTTTCTCGACAGCGATCCCGAAGACGCGCTTCCCTACGCGCAATTCCGGCAGACCGCTGACGGATGGAAGAAGAGCTACGTGGCCTCACCCGAGCAGCCGCAGGACGGCTTCACGATTCCTCGCGACCAGCGCGATTTTCCCGAGCTGCAACGCACGTTCGAATGCGCCGACCCCGAGACGAGGCGCATGATGCAGATCGCGCTGCTGGCGCAGCTCGAGGCTCGCCAGGCAGGTTGAAGGACGTCCATGGCCTCGTCGTCGCGCAGCGTGGCCTTCGTCGCCGGCATTCTGTTCGCCGCCGTTGCCGCTCGCAGCCAGGATCTCATCAATCCCGATCGCCCCGGCATCGCCGACGGAAGCACGACGATCCGCCGCGGCGCCGTGCAGATCGAGGCCGGGATCGAGCGCGACGACCAGCGCAGCCTGGGGGTGGAGCAGCGCATTCTGTCGACGCCGGCCCTGCTTCGAGTGGGAATCACCGACGCGCTCGAGCTGCGTTTCGAGAGCACCGGCTATCATCGCCTGACATCCGCTGGAGAAACATCGACCGGATGGGCCCCCGCATCCGTCGGCTTGAAAGTGCATCTTCAGGACGAGGACGCGAACCTTCATCGACCTTCCCTCGGGATCATCGCCCGGCTCTTCGTCCCGTCCGGCTCCGGCGAGCTCCACAGCGGAGAGGCCACCGGCGACCTGCGCCTCGCCGCCGATCTCGACCTCACCGACCACTGGTCGATCAATCCGAACGTGGGCATCGCCTTCACCGAAGGCGGCGGCCGCTTTACAGCCGCCCTGGCTGCGCTCACGATTCAGTACAGCTTCACGCCGAGACTCAATGCATTCGTCGATGGCGGGATGCAGGCGCCCGAAGAGCGCAGCGGCACATCGTCTCTTCTCCTCGATACAGGAGCCGCGTACATCGTTGGACGCAACCTGCAGCTCGACGCCTCCATGGGTTGGGGTGCACACGGAAACACTCCACCGCGGCTGTTCTGGGCAGCCGGCGTGAGCCGGCGGTTCTAGTGTTGTGTTTCATAGACCAGGGGAACCGTGAATGAGAAGGTGCTTCCCATACCCGGTGTGCTCTCGACTGTGATGCGACCGCCGTGTGCCTCGACAGCCAGCTTGCAGAAGGCGAGGCCGAGACCGCTGCCGACCTTGCTGTGCGGGTCGAGCTGCGCGAATTTCTCGAAGATACGCTCCAACGATTCCGCGGGGATGCCCTGACCGCTGTCGCGGATCGCGAAACGGAGGTTCTGACTCTGGTCCTGCGACGCGGTGATCGTCACGGTTCCGGCTCGGGTGAATTTGATGGCATTGGCGATGAGGTTGACGAGCGTGCGGCTCAGCTTCTTCTCGTCACCGGCGAACCGCGGCAGCCCGGAGCCGATCTCGGTCACGATCGCGGTTCGTCCCTCTTGCGCGAGTGAAGCCACCTGTTCGACGGCGCCGGCCACCAGCTCGGCGGCCGACAGCTCCTCGTACTGAAGCTGCGTAGGCCCCGACTCCATTTTCTCCACGTCTAGGAGGTCGTTGATCATTCCCAGGAGAGTCTTGCCGCCGCCGATGGCGATCGCCAGCAACTCGCGCTGTGATTCACTGAGCGTCCTTTCGGTGTCCAGCATCTCCACGCCGAGGATTACCGACGTGAGGGGCGTGCGGAGATCGTGGACGATCATGTTGCGCATGTCGTCGCGCAGCTTCTCGAGCTCCTGCAGTCGCCCGTAGTTTTTCTGCAACTGCTCGAAGAGGGCGGTCTCCCGGTCCCGGCCGCGCTTCTTCTCCAGGCTGGAGTCGACGCGTGCCTTCAGCAGGGTGGGATCGAACGGCTTGGTCAGGTAGTCTTCGGCGCCGGCCTCGATGCACCGGACCACGGACTGCACTTCGTTGAGCGCTGAGATCATGATGACCGGGATGTGCTGCAACCGCTCGTCGGACTTGATGTGCCCCAGCACCTCGTAGCCGTCCATGTCCGGCATCATGATGTCGAGCAGCACGAGGTCGAAAGCCGCCTCGCGCATCAGATCGAGAGCGTCGCGCCCGTTGCTGGCCGTCCTGACGCCGTGGCCCTGCCGCCTCAAGCGGCGGGAGAGGACGTCGCGGTTGGTGGCGTCGTCATCGACGATGAGCAGAAGCCCCGGCCCGGCGGCGGGATGCCGGCTGACGACCGCTGATTCCTGCAGTGGCTCGCGTTCGTCGGCGATGGCGATCGGGTTGGCGTTCTGATCGGAGGTGAAGTTCTCCTCGATCACCGCGAGCATTCGATGACCCGCGGCGCCGATTCTTCCCAGGGCGGACATGAAGTCTTCGCGCCGCTGTCCCTCCGCTTCCTCGGTCAGCATCTCCGAGTAGCCGATGATCTGATTGAGTGGGGCTCTCAGGTCGTGAAGGAGCTGCGAGGGGAGGCTGGTTCTCGCGGCGCCGATGATCCGATCGGACTCCGGAACCGTTCGCGCGCTCACGAGACCGCCTCCCTTGCGAGCAGCAGAGTCAGCATCTTGCCCAGAAGGCGCGGCAGCTCGATCGGCTTGGTGTCGTAGTCGTCGCATCCCGCTTCCAGCGCTTTGTCGCGATCATTGGCCATGGCATGCGCCGGGAGGGCGCAAAATGCTCGCTCTTCCGTGATCGGTCCTCAGCGGCAGAGCCGCAGAGACGGGATCACACCTCGTCGAGGCGCCGAATGCGCGGCGCTGCCTCCAGGCGCGAAGCGTGTCGACTCGTCGGCGCGGCTCGCATCTGACCTCGTCGCGCCCGCAACGAACATCACCGGATTTGCGGAGGGGAGTACCAAGTTTGGTACCCTCACCGGCCGTGGGTTTGCTCCGCAGTGCGCTCGTCTTCGGTATGCTCGTGCTCCTCAAGGCAGCGAGCAGGATCTTCTACCGCCCCGACATCGGGTTCATCGGCAAGACGCCGAAGGACCCCTGGGCGAATATCCGCCTGGTGGCGTTTCTGAACCACACGAGCCTTTTCGAGCCGGTGTTCCTGTCGGGGGTACCGTTGCGATTCCTCTGGCGTCTGGCCTCCCACGGGGTGATTCCGGCTGCGGATAAGACGACAGGGCGTCCGCTCGTCGGGTTGATTTTCAAGTTCGTTGCCCACCACGTCATCTCGATCAGCCGCGAGCGCGATCACACCTGGTTCGAAGTGCTCAACAAAATCGACCCGGGCTCGATGGTCATCATCGCGCCGGAAGGGCGCATGAAACGCGAGACAGGCCTCGATATCAACGGGAATCCGATGACCGTGCGGGGCGGCATCGCCGACGTTCTTCTGGCCGTTCAGAGCGGCCGGATGCTGATCGCCTACAGCGGCGGATTGCACCACGTGCAGGTTCCGGGGCATTTCACCGTCGGTGTCTTCAAGACCGTTCGCTTGCGCATCGAGAACATCGACATCGCCGCGTACATCGCCGAGCAGACGGCGCGCGGCGGCGAAGAGAATTTCAAGCGGAACCTGCGCGAAGACCTCGAGCGCCGTCGCGACCTCAACTGTCCGGTGGACCCGGACTCCGATTCGCCGGCACGGCCGCGGATGACGGCTTTGAAGTGATCGGTGATCAGTCGGCTCTCGTAACTGATCACTGATGCAGCAGCGCGACCGCAGCTTCGACGCGAGAGCGGACGCGCTGCTGCGCGTCCCTACAAACATGCCTAATCGGGGCTAGCGGCGGAGCAGGTGCCAGGTTGCGAGCGCGGCGCCGGCGAGGGCGAGGATCAGCAGGAACTTGTATTTTCCGATTGGCGACTCTGAGGCGGCGGCCTGGCGCTGACGTGTGCGCACCATCTCCATCTGCTGCGCCGCGGCGCGGCTCGACGCCGCCTGGATGTCGCGCTGCATCTCGCCGAGCGTGCGCGGGCTTTCCGGCTCCACCGCTTTGCCGCTCTGCGAATCGATGCGGACGGCGCCCGTCGAGACCGGGGCGATGACTTTTTCACCGTGCTCGTCGCTGCTCACGTCGTACGTTCCCTGATCGAAATACAGCACCGTCGGTCCGAAGGTCGTGTTCTTGACGAAGAGGAGGCGCTCATCGCCTTCATGGAAAACGGGGATGCCGATCGACTCCTGATGCAGCGATCCCACCTTTCCCCCCGGCGTGACGACGGTGACCTCGGCCGGTGCGCCGCCCTTCAGCGCCTTTTCGACCGCAAATGTGGAGTACGTGAGGATGAACCGATGCTGGTCATCCCACTGCGAGCGGATGCGGGTGCATTTCCCCAGCACGATCGACTGCGCCTGCTCGACCTTTTGGTCGAAGGCAACTGCGCGGGAGAGCGTTGCCGCCGCCGGCATGGCGAGCGCGAGCGCAAGGGCGCCGGCCGCCGCGGGGATCAATCGGTTATTTGGAGTCATCCTGACCCTTTTCCATAGCAAGGCGGCTGCCAGGAAAGCGAGTAGCGAGTAGCGAGTAGGGAACGCCGCGTGACCCCTACTCGCTGCTCCCGAGGCATCGCCGCATGAACTCGCCGACCACGGCCAACGACTCCGGGGTGACCCAGTGGCCCATGGGAAACTCGTGGTACTCCGGCTCGATGCCGTGATCTTCCAGGACCCGTCGCGTCCGCCAGGCCGCGATCACCGGGATCATGTCGTCGTCCGTCCCGTGGACGATGAGCACCGGAATGTCCTTCGCCTTCCGCAGATCCGGCAGGTCGGGTTCGTAGAGCGCGCCGCTCATGACGGCGATCCCGGCCACTTTCTTCGCCGTCCTGAAGCCGACGTCCAGCGACATCAGCGCTCCCTGCGAGAAGCCGCTGATGATGAGCTTGCCGGCGGGAGTCGGATACCGCTCCACGACCTCATCGATGAACCGGAGCAGCAACTCGCGCGACTCCACGATGGCGCTGCCGGCCGGCGGCCAGCCATCGAACCAGGTATAGCCGAGCGTCATACCCGGATACGCTTCGAACGCCTTCTGCGCGTTGGGAAAGACGAAGCGGTAGCCGTGGTCCAGAGCCGGCGCGATGTCGGCGAGGTCGTTGGCATCGGCACCGCGTCCGTGCATGACGACGACGAGAGGCATCTCCGCGCCGGCGGGAGCGCCGCCCGGAACGCTCATCACGTATCGAAGAGCGAGGTCATCATGCCGGCTCGTGCCCATAGAGTCGGGCATTGTACGAGGGGCGGAAGCAATGGGGCTTGCCGATTTCGAAACGCGTTACAATCAAGCCAACCCTCGAGGTGACCCCTGTGCATATCAACGACTTACTGAAAATCGCTGCCGAGCGCCGGGCATCGGACCTTCACATCAAGGTCGGCTCGCATCCGGTCATCCGGGTCGACGGCGAGCTGGTACCCCTGGTCGAGCTCAAACGCCTCATGCAGGAAGACACGATCGCCATGGCTTTTTCGATCATGTCCTCCCGCCAGAAAGAAAAGTTCAAGAACAACTACGAGATCGACATCGCCTACTCGGTCCCGGGGCTGGGCCGTTTCCGTTGCAACATCTTCCAGCAGCGAGGGACTGTCGGCCTGGTCCTCCGCGTCATCCCGGTCAAGATTCTCTCGATCCGCGAGCTGATGCTTCCGGTCGTCCTCGAAAAGATCGCCGAAGAGCGGCGTGGGCTGATTCTCTGCACCGGGACGACGGGATCGGGCAAGTCCACCACGCTTGCGGCGATGATCGACTACATCAACGCCCATCGCACCGAGCACATCATGACGGTCGAGGATCCGATCGAGTTCCTCCACCGCGACAAGAAATCGATCGTCAATCAGCGCGAGGTGGAGGTCGACACGAAATCCTTCTCGCAGGCGCTCCGCTCCGCTCTCCGCCAGGATCCGGACGTCATCCTCGTCGGCGAGATGCGCGACTACGAGACCATCGAAACGGCGCTGACGGCCGCGGAGACCGGCCACCTGGTCTTCTCCACGCTGCACACCATGGACGCCACCGAGACGGTCAACCGCATCATCTCGGTCTTCCCGCCGCATCAGCAGAAGCAGATCCGGTTGCAGCTCGCCGCGGTCCTCAAAGCGGTTGTCTCGCTGCGGCTCCTTCCGCGCGCCGACGGACTGGGACGCGTCCCGGCGGCGGAGGTCATGATCTCCACCGCGTACATCCGGGACTGCATCGAGAACAAGGAAAAGACGAAGCTGATCAAGGACGCCATCGCCCAGGGAACCTCGCAGTACGGCATGCAGACGTTCGACCAGTCGTTGTACGTGCTCTACAAGAACGGACTCATCACGCTCGACGAAGCGCTGCGGCGCGCAACGAACCCCGACGAGTTCCGCCTCAAGCTGCAGGGCATCCAGTCGACGTCCGACATCGCGCGCGACGAGATGGACTCGAAGCTCACCGTGAGCAGCGGCCAGCCGGAGGACCCGTTCGCCGACGAATCGCCGTTCGATTTCTCGAACACGGTGTAGTGCGTCGCTGCGACTCAGGCGCTGCTGAGGCGGGGGTTGCGCGAGCCGCCGCGGTTCGCCATCCCCCTGCGGCGCTTCCAGCGACCCCGCCGGTATGCGATCCGGAGCGTTGCGTGTGGGCTGACCGATGAGCGCCGTGGCACGTGCACGAACCGGGAGAGCCGTGGCTGCGCGGCGACCGGCCGGACCGCTTCTCTGGTGCGCCGCGGCCGCCGGATTCGGCGGCGGCTTCGTCCTTCCGTTCGTCTTCGCGGTGCAGGCCTGGCCGGAGATCGTCGTGCCGGCGTACTTCGTCGCACGCGGCGGCGTGCTGTACGACACGATTTCGTTCATCCACACGCCGCTGCTGATTTTGACGACGGCCGCAGCAGGGAAGCTGTTCGGCTTCAGCGCGACGCTCTTTCGGGTCATCGTCGGTGTTCTGCTCGGCGCCTGCTGCGCGATGCTCGTCGCCTCCGTCCGTCCGAAGCGCTTGCGCTCCCTCTGGTTCGGTTTCCTCGCAGCGCTGCCGTTCTTCCTTCTCGCGATTCTCTACGCCGAAGAACCGTCGCTCTGGCCCGATGCGCTCGTGACGGTCTTCTTTCTCGGCGGAGCGCTGCTGCTCGAGCGATTCGAGCAAGGCGGCTCGTCGCG
>JADGOA010000133.1 GCA_017883215.1 Thermoanaerobaculia bacterium
CCCCCGCAATCCCTGGTTCTCCATGGTTGGCGGGGGATTCCTCGCCGCGCTCCACCCCTCCGGGGTTCCGCCGGCTCGGAATGACAGTGTCATTTCCGCGTCACCGGCGCCCCGCGCCGTTCGCCGGCTCGGGAGGACACTGCCGGTGCTCCTCCTGGCCGCCCTCTCCCTCTCCTCGTGCGGCTACGCGCTGGTGGGCAAGGGGAACTTCCTCGATCCGAAGATCAAGACCATCTCCGTGCCGGCGTTCGTGAACAAGACCACGCGTGTCGAGCTCGAGCAGCGAGTCACGCAGGCGGTCGCCGAAGAATTCGTCTCCCGCGGCCGGCTGAAGCTCGTCACCAAGCCGAACGAAGCCGACGCGATCCTGCGGGGCTCGATCGACAGCTTCGGACTGTACCCGATCGCCTCGAACGCGCAGGGCCGTGCCACCCAGTATCAGATCTCCATCACCGCCGGCATCGAGCTGGTCGATCACCGCAACGAGGACAAGGTGATCTGGAAAAACGACCAGTACCGCTTCACGGAGAACTACCAGGTCGACGTGACGACCGCGGATGCCTTCGACCAGGAAACCCGCGCCATCGCAGTGATCGCGGTCCGCTTCGCGGAGACTCTGGTCACGAATCTGCTCGAAGGCTTTTGACGTCGACCGCGCTCCGTGGGCGACGCGGAAACAAAAACGGCGCACAGGGGCGCCGTTTTGCTGTGGACGCACAGAGCGTCTCTGTGCCACACGGGGGCCGCGTCGTCTTACTTGGCGGCGCCGCCGGCGCGCTTGGACGCGGCGGCGAGGCGGCCTTTGTAACGGCTCGCGGTGTTCTTCTTGATGATGCCGCGCTTGGCCGCCTTGTCGATCTCGGAGAATCCGGTCGCCAGTTCCTTGGTGTCGGCGTCTCCGCCGGCAATCGAGGACCGTGTTTTCTTCAGCGCGTTGCGGAGGCGCGACTTGCCTGCGCGGTTCCGCTCGTTTCTTTTTTCGGCCTGACGTCTCTGCTTCTCGGCCGAACGAATATTCGCCATGAATCTGCTCCTGTTGTCCTTCGGGTTTGAAATCTGCGGCCGGGACTCCGGCCGGTCAAAAGGCTGCGTATTCTACCTTGTTTCGACGCCCAGTCTCTTCAATTCGTCGCGAGCCTTCGCGGCCTCCGGCGATTTCGGGTGCTCGTGCACCACGTACTGCAGCTGCACGATACCTTGCGCCTTCTCGCCGAGGTTGATGTACGCGTAGCCTTTTTTCAGCAGCGCGCTCGGAACTTTCTCGGAGCTCGGAAAACTGCTGACGACGCTGTCAAACTGCTGAATGGCCTCGTGATATTTCTTCTGTGAGTAAAGGCTCTCGCCGATCCAGTACGCGGCGTTGTCCGCCAGGTCCGATTTCGGGTATTTGGAAACGAACTCCCGGAAGCCGGAGATGGCGAGGTCGTAGTTCCCGCGCTGGTAGTCGCGGTAGGCGGCCTGGTACATCGTCGTCGGCCCCTCACCGTTGTCGGGCGCGACGGTGATTTCGCTCATCGGCGCCGTGCCGGCCGCGGTTCCAGGGGCGCCTGCAGCGCCGGCCGCAGCCGGAGGGGCCGACCGCGCGATGGCCGCACGGATCTCGTCGAGATCATGCTGCTGCTGGGTGATCTGCTGGACGAGGCGGTCGACGCGGTAGTTCGTCTGCTCGACGGCTCCCTGAGCGTTGTTCTGCCGCTCTTCGATCTGATCGACCTTCGCCACGAGCGTCGCGCTGGATTTGAGCAGGGTCTGGGTCTGCTCGGCGATGCGCGCGTTGACGTTCTGCACCTCTTCCTTGCTCGAGGCGGTGCGCTTGAGCTGCGCCACCTGGTCCTGCAGCTCGTTGATCTGGCTCTGGATCTTCTGGATGTCCGAGGAAGTGACGCACGCCGCGGCGCTGAGCGCTACGGCGGCGAGCAGTGAACGGCGAATGAGCGGGTGCATCAGCTATTTCCCGATGATGACCAGATGATCGCGGCGGTTTTTCGCCCAGGCGCTCTCGTCGTGGCCGGCATCGAAGGGTCGCTCTTCGCCGTAGCTGACGGTGCGGAGGCGCGAGGCGTCGATGCCGAGGGTCTGGAGGTATTCCTTGGCCGTGTTGGCGCGGCGGTCGCCGAGCGCGAGGTTGTACTGCTCGGTTCCGCGCTCGTCGCAGTGGCCTTCGATGAGCAGGCCGTAGCTGGAGTTCTTCTTGAGCCAGTTCGCCGAGTTCGTCAGCGCGCTCTGCGCGTCGGCGCTGAGGGTCGATTCGTCGAAGGCGAAGAACGCATCCTGGATGTAGCCGCGCTGCTGCGCGACGCGATTGAGCTCGTCGATGTCGGAGGGAAGGACTTCTTCGGTCACGGCGGGCTCGGGTTTTACGAAGTCCACCGGCGGCTCGACGCGTGTCGGGGGCGGCGCGACCACGGGCGGAGCCGTTTCTGTGGCGACAGGCGGCGCCGTGACCGGCGCAGGCGTCTTCTTCGTACGGCATCCCACTGCGGCGAGGGCGAGGACGACCAGCAGGGCGATTCCAACAGCTTTCAGCGTCTTAGTCATTGTGATTTCAACTCCTTATCGGGTCCACTTCCAATCATACCAAAGGGGGCATGGGGCAGGGGGACATGAGGCATGGGGCATGAGGGATGGGGCATGGAGTCGGCACGATGGCCGATCCGCGCTCATGCCTCATACCCCATGCCTCATGCCCCATGCCCGGTGTCATTCCGGTTTCTTGGACCAGTCGGGTTCCTTGTTTTCGGCGTTGAACGTCAGGGGCATCAGGTCGGTCCCGTCGACCCGCATCCGGTAGACCTGCCACTTCCCCGAACGGTTCGACTGAAAGGCGATCCAGCGGCCGTCAGGCGACCAGGTGGGCTGCTCGTTCGACCCCTCGCCGGCTACGATCCGGCTCTCGCCGGTGACGATGTTGGTGATGCGGATCTGGAATCGTCCGTTCACGCGGGAGGTGTAGGCGAGGCTCTCGCCGTCCGGTGAGAAGCGCGCGTCGTCGTTCCACTGCCCTTCATCGAATGAAATCCGCCGGACGTTCGTCCCTTCCGCATCCATGACGTAGATCTGCGGCGATCCGCTGCGGCCGGAGGTGAAGCAGATCTGCCGCCCGTTGGGACTCCACTCCGGGGTCGATTCGATCGACGGTGATGTGGTGAGCCGGCGCAGGCCGCTTCCGTTGTCCTTGATCACGTAGATGTCGGGGTTGCCGTTGATCGATCCGACGAAAGCGATCTCGTTGCTGACTGGGGAGAAACGCGCCGAGGTGTTGAGACCCAGGCCCGTGTGAATGCGCATCAGGCCGCCGCCGCGGCGATTGATGATGTACATGTCGCTGGCGTTTCTGGAGAACGACGTGTACACCATGCGCTCGCTGTCGGGAGACCAGCTCGGAAGGATCGACAGGCGGTTGTGATTGGTGATGCGGCGCTGATTGCCGCCGTCCCAGTCCATCAGGTAGATCTCCCAGGCGCCGTCGCGGTCGGAGGCGAAGGCGATCTGAGACAGGAAGATCCCCGGCTTGCCGTTGACCATGCGCACCAGATCGTTGGCCATGGTGTGGGCGATCTTGGTCAGCGCGCCGGCGGGACCGCGATAGCGTTTGCCGAGCTGCGTTGCGCCGGTCGTGTCGATCAGCCGCCCCTCGATCACGTAGTCCTGCTCCTCCATGTGGGCGCTGACGGCCAGCAGGTACATGGCGTTGATGCGCTTGAGCAGGTCGGGCGTGGCCGGGACATTCGGCGGCATCGGGGCGATGGCGAAGATGCCCGACTGCGCCACGTCGCGCGTGAGCGGCGCGAAAAAGATGGCGTTGATCTGCTGCGCGTCGAGGCTCGCCTGCAGCTGCGGGAAGGGGATGGCGATGCGGATGACGTTGGTCGCCTTCGAAGGGTCGATCGTGGTCTGGATCTGCGTCTGTGCGGAGAGAGCCGTCGCGAAGAGGGCGGCCAGGAGCGGGAGGATGAATTTCGAGATCTTCATTTGAACGTTAGATGGACTCCGAGAAATGTGCCGTTGTAGGCGAAGGGGAGCGGCGGCAGCGGAGAGGCCTCGAGGACGGCGCGCTGCGCGGCGCGATCAGCGGCCGTGTTGCCGGTCGAGCTTTCCGGCTTGACGTTGCGGATCGTTCCGTCGCGCTCGATCTCGAAGTAGATCGTGACCGCCGCTCCGGCGGCGACCTGCGGCCGGAACCAGTGCGTTCCGATGAGGCGCTTCATGTTTTCGATGTAGAGCGTGTAGGGGAAATCGCCTTCGATGCCGGTCACGCCGGCGCTGCCGACGGGAACGTCGGCGATCCCGGTGGCGACGCCGGGTGCAGGTCGCGGAGCGGCGGCGGGCGGCGGCGGTACCACCTCGCTCGCTCTCTTCGTCGATTTTCCGAACGGCGAGGGAGGGGCGGTGCCTTTTTGCGGCTTGGCCTCGACGGGCGCGGGCTTGGGCTGCTCCACCACCGGCTTCGGCTCTTCGATTTTCGCGACAGGAAGCGGCGCCGCCGTGGCGGTGCTGGCCGGCGTCATGGGGGCGAGGCGAATAGTCAATATGTTGACTTCCTGGGGCGCGCTGTGGTGCAGGGTGGCGTAGACGGCCAGACCCGTGATCGCGGCGTGGAGGAGCAGCGACAGGACGAGTCCGCCTGCCGCGCCGTTGTCGAGCGCCGCGCGTTCCGCGAGAACGTCACCGACGCGGTCTTCCATCGGGTTCCTTCGGCTGCGTGATCATCCCGAGCTGTTCCACGCCTGCACGGTTCATGACGTCGAGCACTGCAATCACCCGGCCGTACGGCACACCCGTGTCGGCTTCGAGCAGAGCGCGTTTGACTCGCCGGGCACGGAGCATCGGCCCGAGGGTGGCCTCCAGGTTCGCCGAGCCGGCGGGAGAGCCGTCGACGTAGACCGCCCCGCTCGCGGCGACGGTGATCTTCGCCGGCTGGTTGGAGGCCAGCTCGAAGCTCTTGCCTTCCGCCGTCGGGAGTTGCACGGTCAGCCCCTGGGTCAGCATCGGCGCAGTGATCATGAAAATGATCAGCAGGACAAGCATCACGTCGACGAGCGGCGTGACGTTGATCTCCGCCATCTCGCCGAGATCGTCGTTATCAGTGGTGCGAAAGGCCATTGCGGTTTAGACGAATGTGTTCGGGGGAAAGTAACTTGCGACAATCGGGGGTCGGGGGTCGGAGGTCGGGGGTCGGAGGTGGATGGATCGGTCCTCGCCTTCGATCACCCGCCCGCAGATTCCCGGCCGGGTTGATGTTGGATTGAGTTTAGGTGCGATCTTGGGGCAACGTTGTTCATCTCCCGACCCCTGACCCCCGAGCCCCGACCCCTCACATGAAATTTCTCTCGGTCAGGTTCAGGAACTCCAGTGTGAAGTCTTCCATCTCGCCGCGCGCGTGGCGCAGGCGCTGGACGAACACGTTGTAGAACAGGAGCGCCGGAATGGCCGCGAAAAGGCCGGCCGCCGTGTTGATGAGCGCCTCGCTGATGCCGGGGGCGACGGCGGTGATCGACGTCGATCCGGTGGAGCCGATGCTCGCGAACGAGTCCATGATTCCCCACACCGTGCCGAACAGGCCGATGAACGGCGTGGCGGCGGCGGTCGTGGCGAGGAACGGAACGTACCGGCTGAGGCGCGATCCCTCGATGCGAGTGGCCCGGATGAGCGAGCGCTCCACGCTGTCGATGGACCTCACTTTTGCCCCTTCATGCGCGATCTGGGCCTCGATCTCCGCGAATCCGGCCTTGAACAAGCCGACCAGCGCGGAGTGGGCGAGAGGATTCGCGGCCGACTGGACGTCTGCGAGCCGCTTGGCCTTGCGGAAAACGCCGAGGAAGCGGCGCGAAGCGCGCTCCGACCGCCGGAAGCGGGCCCAGACGACGACGATCGTCGCCCACGAAAAGATCGAGAAGAGAAGAAGGATGCCGAGGACCGACTTTCCGACCCATCCCGTGTATTGAAACGCAGTCCAAAGTTGCACGGGCGGTAAGGTAGCACAGGGCACTCGCTGAGAAACTCACGGGGCAGTTACGAAGTCCTGATGCGGCGTCCGGGTTGAAGGGGTCGGATGTCGGGGGTCGGGGGTCGGAGGCGAGAGCTTGCATTCGCCGGCACCCGACCCCTCACTACTTCCGCGCCAGCACTACAATCCTCGCGCATGACGAAGCGCGCGCTGATCACAGGAGCCTCGAGCGGCATTGGAGCGGCGCTGGCGAAGGTTCTGGCGCGGCGGGGGTGGTCGGTGGCGCTCCTCGCCCGGCGCGTTGATCTTCTGAACGAGGTCGTACGCGACGTCGGCGCCGCTGCCGGGGCATTTCCTTGCGACGTGACCGACCTTTCCTCCGTTCGCGACGCCGTTCGCAATGCCGAATCAGCCCTCGGCGGCCCCTTCGATCTCGCCATCGCGAACGCCGGCATCAGCGTTCCCACTCACTCGACGAAGTTCAACATCGACGACGCCGAGAGCATGGTCCGAGTGAACGTCCTCGGCATGATGTACCTCTTCGATGCCGTCGTTCCCGGAATGGTCGAGCGGCGCAGTGGCCAATTCGTCGGCGTGGCCTCGCTCGCCGGCTTGCGCGGCTTGCCGACATCCTCGGTCTACTCCGCGACGAAAGCGGCGATGCAGGCGTTCCTCGAGTCCAGCCGCGGCGAGCTCGCGCCGTACGGGGTGCGCGTCACCACCGTGAATCCGGGATTCATCGCCACACCGATGACGGAGAAGAACCGGTTCAAGATGCCGTTCCTCATGAACGTCGACAAAGCGGCGCTGATCATCGCCGACGGCATCGAGCGCGGCGCGCGCGTGGTCGAGTTTCCGCGCCTCATGTCGGCGCTGGTGCGGCTGACGCGGTTCCTGCCGGCGGTCGTTTACGACTTCGCCACTGCTCCATACGGCCGCCGGAAAATCGATCCGCCCAAGGTGAAGCGATGAAAAAGCTGCTACGCGAGACGATGAAGGTTCGGGCCTGGTCCTTCTGGAACGTGTTTCTGCTCTGGATCGTCCGCCCCTCGATTCTGCAGATCGACGAGAACCGCTGCGAAGTGGTGATTCCGCTGAACTGGATCACGAGGCGGCGCGACATTCACGCCATGTACTTCGGCACGCTGGCGATGGGGGCCGACGTGGCCGGAGGGCTCATCGCCTTCAACATGATCGAGAAGCGCAAGGTGCGGGTCTCGTTCATCTTCAAGGATTTCAAGGCCGATTTCCTGAAGCGGGCCGAAGGTGACGTTCACTTCGTGAATGAGGACGGTCCGGTCATTCAACGATTGCTGGCGCGGACGTTGGAAACCGGAGAGCGCGAGGAGGCGACGGTCCACGTGACCGCCCTCGTCCCGAAGAAGCTGGGCAGCGAGCCGATCGCGAAATTCGAATTGACGCTGTCGCTGAAGAGAAGGTGATTGCGCTTCGGCTGAGCGAGCGGCACGAGGGTTTTCACCACAGAGACACAGATGAAGCTGCCGTTCGAGATCAATGAGGCCATCGCCGAGACACGGGCGCGGGTGCGGTTCCATTACCCGTGGTGGCTTCGCCCGTTTCTGATGGAGAGAGTGGGGGCGATCACGATCGGCAGGCGGATCTACGTGCGCTCGGGCGTCGGCGAGCATCTCCATCGCCTTCTGCGCCACGAGCTCGAACATGTGAGGCAGATCAACAAAAAAGGCCTGCTTCGGTTCTACATTCTTTATGTCGTCGAGTATCTGAAGAACGTGCGTGCGGGAATGACGTCATACGACGCGTACCGCAACATCTCTTTCGAGCGCGACGCGTACGCGGCCGAGGAGGTGCCCAGATCCGTGGACGTATAATCGAGAGCACCGGATGACGAGAGAGATTTCGGTCCCTGTCGATCGGGCGGGCGACCGAATGAGACGCCGGGCCAATTGATGATCCAGTTCCACGCTCTGGAAATCCCGCAGCTCGAACGGTTTCTCGAGCGCCAACGTTCGGGACTGTCACTGAGGGGCGAGATCGACCTCGATCTCGTGCTCAGGCAGATTCTGCAGAAAGCGTACGAATTCGTTCCTTCGGAATCGGGCTCGATCCTTCTCGACGATCCTTACCGCAAGGTCGCGAACCGGCGTGAGAACGAGCTCGTATTCGTGGCCACGTTCGGCCACGCCAGCCGCGATCTGATCGGGCACCGCCTTTCCGCGCAGTACGGAATCGTCGGGCGCGTCTACCAGGCCGGAACGCCGTATGTGTCAGCCGAGGTCGATCACGATCGCTACTTCTACTCGGCGATCGACGAGCAGATCGGGCACAAGACGCATTCGATCGTGGCCGTGCCGATCTACATCGGCAAGAACGTCTGCGGCGTGCTCGAGCTGGTCAATCGCCTGGAAGGGAAGGCCTTCACGCAGCGGGATATGACCCTCCTGGAGATCTTCGCCGGCTACACCTCGTTCATGCTGCAGAACGCTCTCGACGCCAAGCGCGCACACGAGCTTGCGAAGAGGGACGACCTGACGGGGCTGTACAACGACCGCTGGTTCAACGTGCGCCTCAACGAGGTGCTGGGGGATGCCCGAAAGACCGGTCGGGAAGCGGTGCTGATCTTCATGGATCTGGATCGTTTCAAGGTGATCAACGACTGCCACGGCCATCAGGCGGGAAGTCAGGTGCTTCGCGAGGTCGGGTTCCTGCTCAAGCGAATGGTCAACCAGGAGAATGCCGCCGTGGCGCGCTACGGTGGCGACGAGTTCGTCATGGTGCTTCCGGACACGACGATCGAGCAGGGACTGAAGATCAGCGAGGAGATTCGCGACGCCATTTCCTCGGCTGTGTATCTGTCGAGCGAGTCGGGGTTCACCATGCCGCCGCTGAACCTGCACGGGATCCTGTCGGCTTCAATCGGAATCGCGCAGCATCTCCCCGATGCGAAGTCGACGCTGCCGCTCGATGCCGAGAAGAACGACCTGTTGCGGCGGGCCGACGCCGCCATGTACCGCGCTAAGTCGCGCGGCAAGAACCAGGTCGTGATCGCGCACGCCGGCGAGGCCATGCACGGCGAGCCGGGCGGCGATCTGTCGGAGCTGAGGCACTGACGACGGACCGCGGACCAGACCGCGGACCGCAGCGCGCTGTGGCGCTTGAGTTGGCGCGTTGGACTGTGCGCAGTGTCATCCCTCACTCACGCTTCTAATGACACACGCGCCAAGCCTGTCATCCCGAGCTGCCGAAGCCGCGGAGCGG